>CATIQX010000001.1 GCA_949531795.1 Cryomorphaceae bacterium
ATTACCACCTCGAGTGGAGGTGCATTGGTGAGCAGTAGCAGAGAGAAAATTGAACTAGGAAGAAAACTGGCAACACAAGGTCGTGATGATGCTCCTCATTATCAGCATTCTATGATAGGATATAACTATAGAATGTCTAATGTTTGCGCTGGGATTGGCCGTGGTCAAATGGAGGTGCTAAACGATCGAATTTCCCAACGAAGAGAAAATTACATCCGTTACCAAGAGATATTTGAGTCTATTAATAATTCCGGATATTCAATTGCGTTTCAAGAAGAATCACCTAAGGCCTACTCTAATAGATGGCTGACTGCTATTTATATGGATCCGGAGCGTAATAAGGGAAAAACTCGAGAAGAATTGAGACTATACCTTGAAGAGCTGAATATTGAAGCAAGACCACTTTGGAAACCAATGCACCTTCAACCTGTATATGAAGGTGCTTTATACTTTGGCACTTCGGTTTGTGAGGAATTGTTTAAGCATGGTCTATGTCTTCCATCAGGGTCTAATTTATCGAAAGAAGATTGGATCAGAATTGAAGACGCTCTTTGGGAGTTTTTTACTTAAAACCAAATACTCAAGAATGCGTATAGTAAATCTCATCATTGGCTATAAAGACAACAGTAGGCTGTAAATTACAGATATCTCACAGCAGCAAAATCAGAAATTATTATAACAATTATAGGAATACGCAATATAGTTTTAGTAATAGGATCATTCCGATCTAACTCGGGTATTTCCGGAAATTCAGTAAACATCGATAAAAAATATAATTATGGCTAAGATTTTAGTAACGGGCACTGCAGGATTTATTGGTTTTCATTTGGCAACAAGATTTGTAATTGATGGACACGACGTTGTAGGGCTCGATATTATTAACGATTACTATGATGTAAACCTGAAGTACGCTCGATTAAAAGAATTGGGTGTTACAAAAACATCAATAATATCAGGTAAATTAATCGATTCTGCTACAAAATCAAATTTTAGGTTTATTAATGAGGATCTAGCAAATCATGACGCGATAGTAAGTTTTATGACTGAAGAAAAATTTGATTACGTTGTCAATCTGGCTGCACAAGCAGGAGTTAGGTACAGCATCGATAATCCTAGAGCATATACGCACAGTAATATTGATGGTTTCCTTTCGATATTAGAGGGTGCACGGCATAGTAATGTTAAGCACTTAATCTATGCTAGCACCAGTTCTGCATATGGATTAAATACGGAAATGCCATTGACAGAAGGAATGCCAACGGAGCATCCAATGGCGCTCTATGCCGCGACTAAAAAGGCAAATGAGATGTTTGCCCATTCGTATTCTCATTTATTTAATCTACCAACCTCGGGATTAAGATTTTTTACAGTTTATGGGCCATGGGGTAGACCGGATATGGCCTTGTTTTTATTTGCAGAAGCTATACGTAAGGGTGAAAAAATTAATGTTTTTAATCATGGAAAGATGATTCGAGATTTTACTTATGTAGGTGACATTGTTGAAAGTATTGCACGACTTATTGTGATACCTCCAAAAAATAACCCAAACTGGGACAGCGAAAATCCGCGAATAGATACTTCTTCGGCACCTTACAGAATATTTAATGTAGGAAATGGATCCCCAATCGAATTAATGAGATATATCAATGCTTTAGAACTTGCTTTAGGTAAGAATGGTGAATATAACATGATGGACATTCAACCAGGAGATGTTCCCGCAACACATGCTGATACAACTGCTCTAGAAAAGTATACTGGATTTCGTCCTAGTACTTCCGTTGAAGAGGGTGTTGAGCGATTCATAGATTGGTATAAAGTTTATTATAAAATTAAATAGATGATATTAATTAATAATATTCGCCAAGGGTTAAACTCCAATGGCTTATCCATTGTAAAAGAGGATTTCTCCAGACCATGGGG
>CATIQX010000002.1 GCA_949531795.1 Cryomorphaceae bacterium
TATTTTATCTAATAATGAAACATTACTCTTTAAGGAATCTTTGAACCTCTGTTCAAATAAATTCATTTCCTCTTTTATAGGAGCTTTTATATTTTTTATTATAGACAATATAGATGTTAACTAGAAGTGCAAATATATAAAGATTTCTCTGTGAGAAAACTTGTAAATAGCTTTGTTGAAATCTATTTTAGTTTGTTTACCAATTGTCCACAAGCAGCATTAATATCTTTTCCTTTACTTTTTCTTAGCGTAACAAGAATGTTGCGTTCTTCCAAGTATTTCATAAATTGTTCAGTAACTCTGTTAGACGATCTTTCATATGGTAAATCCTCAACTGTATTGTATTCAATTAAGTTGATTTTACAAGGGCTTGCTTTGGTGAATTGCACTAATTTTTGAGCGTCCTCAATACTATCATTAAGGTCCTTAAATAAAATGTATTCATAAGTAACTCTACTACCTGTTTTATCATAAAAATAACGAACTGATTCTCTGAGTTCCTCAAGGTTAATTTTCTTATTAATAGGCATAATAATATCTCTTTTACTATCTTTTGCTGAATGAAGTGAAATAGCTAAGTTAAAACGAACCCCATCATCACCTAATTTTTTTATCATTTTAGCAATACCTGCTGTTGAAACTGTAATTCTTTTTGGTGACATCCCAAGTCCTTTTTCAGTTGTAATTAGGTTAATGCTTTCCAATACTGATTTATAGTTTAATAAAGGCTCTCCCATGCCCATAAATACGATATTTGAAAGAGGTTTACCGAAATTAGAAATTGCTTCTTCATTTAGAATAAACACTTGATCATATATTTCTGCAGCGGTTAAATTACGAGCTAATTTCAATGTTCCAGTTGCACAAAACTCACAAGCTAAGCTACAGCCAACTTGAGAGGATACACATGCGGTTAATCGATTCTTAGAAGGAATCAGAACCCCTTCTACTAATAACTTATCGTGTAGTTGTAAGCTGTACTTTATTGTCCCATCTATACTTCTCTCCCCTTTGTGAATTTTAACGGCATTAATGCTAAAATGGTTTGCAAACAGATCACGCATAGGTTTTGAAAGTGAAGTCATTTCTTCAAAAGAAACAGCTTTTTTCTTCCATAGCCATTCTTGTACTTGTTTAGCTCTAAACTGAGGTAGTTTGTGCTCTGCACAAAACTTTTGTAAGTTCTCTACACTTGTATTTCTGATGTCTTTTTTTTCTTCCATTTCTTTTGCAAAGATATATTACTTTTGTGCTATGCGATTTTTAACAGCCGATTATTTATTTCCTTTGAATACCACTCCAATAAAAGAGGGGGTTTTGCAAATTTCGGATGATGGTAAGGTTATTGCTATTTTTGAAAATAGGAGAGAAGTAAGTCAAGATAAATTAGAGATATTTGAAGGAATAATATGTCCTGGATTTGTCAATGCACATTGTCATTTGGAGCTTTCACACTTAAAAGGGAGCGCTGAAAAAGGAAAAGGTTTTGTAGAATTTTCAAAAATAATAAGGCTAAGAGATAACTATACAGACAGTGCTAAAAAACAGGCTATTGAGAATGCAGAAAAAGAAATGATTTCTAATGGAATTGTCGGAGTTGGCGATATTTGTAATAAAGTTGATACTTTAGAAAAAAAACAAAAAGAGAATTTGACGTACTATAATTTTATAGAAACTTTTGGTGTGGATTTAAATAATGTTGATGTTGTATTTAATCAAGCAATAGAATTGAGAAATGAATTTAGAGTTGCTGGTCAAAAAGCTAGCATAGTTCCTCATGCGCCTTATTCTGTGCCGCCAGTTTTAATGAATAAGATTAACAATGCTTTTGATAAAACCGATGAATTACTAACGATTCACATGCAAGAAACAAATGAAGAGAATCAGCTTTTTGAAAATCAGGATGGGGTTTTTTTTGATTGGTTAAACAGCATTAATGCTACATCAAGTATTTGGTTAAACAGAAACAAGCCAACTGATATTTTACAGGAATTATCGGATAAAAAGGTGTTATTAGTGCATAATACTTTTGCTAAAAAAGAAGATATAACAGATAACTATTACTGCACTTGCCCAAGAGCAAATTTGTATATTGAAAATAATTTACCTGATTATTCTTTTTTTAATAGCGATAAATTATGTGTGGGTACAGACAGTTTAGCTTCTAATAATTCCCTTTCAATTTTAGATGAGCTGGTAATAATTCAGAATAATTCAAATTTTGATTTGAATACACTACTTAAAATAGCATGTAAGAATGGAGCAAAAGCATTGGGATTTAATAAATTAGGAACTTTTGGAAAAGGAAAAATTCCAGGTGTTAATTTAATTAAGAATCTGGATGGATTAAAATTTACCGCCGATTGTTTTATTCAGGTTATCTAGCGCATATATCCAAGTAAATATGAACTCTCTGTTGCATATTTTATCAAAATATTATCTTCTGTTTTAATTTAAAATTCAGTAAAGCAATAATTTCTATTATAAAATTCCAACAATTTTTAAATCTTCTTCGGTTGTAATTTTAAGGTTTTTTTCCTCTCCTAAAACAGTATTGATTTTTCCGCCATGTGATTCAAATACAGAAGCATCATCAGTAAAAATAGATGAATAATCTTGATTGTAAGCTTCTTTTATATCGGCACTCCAAAAACATTGTGGAGTTTGAACTTTAAATAATTTATTTCTATCAATTTGTATTGATTCACCCCTATCTACTTTTCTATATGAATCCTTCACGGGAACAATAGGAATTACTCCGATACCACTTTTAGATTTAGCAATTAGGTTATCAATTAATGTTGTAGAAATAAGTGGACGAACACCATCATGAATGGCAACAATAGTATTATCCGCTATTCTGACTAATCCATTCTTTACTGAATGAAAACGAGTTTCACCGCCAGAAACTAATGTGTATTTTTGTGTAAAATTATAGGTGACACATAGTTCTTTCCAGTATTCAAATTGAAATGGAGGTAAAACCAAAACAATTTCCTCAAAGTGAGAAAATCGTTTTAAAGTGTGCATCAGTATAGGGGTGCCATGTAATAATAGAAACTGTTTTGGGACACTAGAGTTCATTCGCTCCCCTTTTCCTCCAGCAACTATTAAAGCAATTTTACGCATATTATAAAATTAACATGGCATCTCCATAAGTATGGAAATTGTATTTATTTTTTAAGCCCTCTTTATATGCTTTTTTCAATAAATCTAATCCTGAAAATGCTGCTACTTGCATCATTAATGATGATTTTGGTAAATGGAAATTGGTTAGCATACAATTAGCAATCTGGTAGGTGTGCGGTGGAAATAAAAAGATATTTGTCCAGCCCGTAAATGGAATAACTTCACTTTTTGTTGAAACTGAACTCTCCAAAGTACGCATTACAGTTGTCCCTACAGCACAAATTTTTCTACCCGAATTTTTTGCCCTGTTAATTTTTATAGCAGCTTCATCTGGAATGATAATTTCTTCAGATTCCATTTTGTGTTTTGAAAGATCTTCTACCATTATATCATTAAAGGTTCCAAGCCCAACATGTAAAGTTGTTTCTGCAAACTCGACTCCTTTTAGCTCCATTTGTTTCATTAATATCTTGCTAAAATGCATTCCTGCAGTTGGTGCTGAAATCGATCCATCGTGCTTAGCATAAATTGTTTGAAAACGCTCTGTATCTTCTTCAGTTGGCTCTCTGTCAATATGCTTTGGTAAAGGAGTTTTACCTAACGCAGTTAAGGTTTCTTTGAATTCCTCATGTGTTCCATCAAAAAGGAAACGTAATGTTCTTCCTCTTGAGGTTGTGTTATCAATTACCTCCGCAATTAATTCGTCATTATCACCAAAGAATAATTTATTTCCTATTCTTATTTTCCTTGCCGGGTCAACTAACACATCCCAAAGTCTATTTTCTTGGTTTAATTCTCTTAATAAGAAAACCTCAATCATTGCACCAGTTTTTTCTTTATTTGCATAAAGTCTTGCTGGAAAAACTTTTGTGTTGTTTGTTGCCATTACATCTCCTTCATCAAAATAATCACCAAGATTAGCTACTGTTTTATGTTCTATTTCACCTGTTGATCTGTGTATAACCATTAGTTTAGCATCTTCACGGTTTTCAATAGGTTTATCTGCAATTCTTGTTTGTGGTAAATCAAACTTGAACATTGACAATTTGTATTTCATAGAATTTTGGTTTTAGTTTTGCCTTTAGGAAACTCCTGAAAGGTAGAATTTTAAGCCGGCAAATATAAAGTATTGACAAGCAGAAGTCAAGTGATTAGCTGTTTAGTTGCTTTTCAAAATCAGATACATCTAGGGCGTCTACTAATTGATAGTCCCCAATGGAAGTACGGCATAATTTAGAAAGATGAGCTCCGCTGTTTAAAGCAGCTCCAAGATCGTGGGCTATGGATCGTATATAAGTTCCTTTACTACATTTTATTTCAAAACTTACTTTTGGTATTTTAACTCCTCTAATATCAAAAGAGTAAATGGTTACTTTTCTTGCTTCAATTTCGAAACTCTCCCCTCTTCTTGCTTTTTCATATAGTCGTTCCCCACCTCTTTTTAAAGCTGAAAAAATAGGTGGTTTCTGATATATATCACCCATAAATTGTGCAGTAGTTTTTTTAATGAGGGCTTCAGAAATATGATTAGTTTCAAATTCAGCATCTATCTCTGTTTCTAAATCATAACTTGGAGTGGTGCCGCCTAAAGTAATATCTCCAGTATAGACCTTTGCTTGCCCTTGCAATTCAGAAATTCGTTTAGTAAATTTACCAGTACACACAATTAGCAATCCATTAGCTAAAGGGTCTAAGGTTCCGGCATGGCCTACTTTTATTTTTTTTAGACTATATTTTGTACGTATTAGGTTTTTAATTTTTCTCACCACATCAAAAGAAGTCCACCCCAAAGGTTTATTAATTAAAAGGATTTGTCCATCTAAAAAATCCTGTACATTTTCCGGAATTTTTTTCATATTATATAAAGGATGAAGCGATTACAATTCCTCCAATAGCAAAGCAGTAATAAGCAAAATATTTTAATTTACTACTTTTTACTAATTGTATCATCCATTTACAAGCAAACATACCTGTGAGAAATGCAAAAATAAAACCTATTACTAGTGGGGTAAAATTCGTGGTTTCATAATTTATATTACCTGACAATACATCTTTAGCCATTTTACCAAAGATTAATGGTACAACCATTAAGAAAGAGAAACGTGCTGCTTTTTCTTTGTCTATCCCTAATAATACAGCCGTTGAAATAGTTGCTCCTGAGCGAGAAATTCCTGGTAATATGGCAATAGCTTGTGAAATTCCAATAAGAATAGCATGTTTAACTCCTACTTTTTTTGTTGATGATTTCGCTTTGTCAGCAAGGAATAATAAAAATCCAGTAATTATAAGCATGCTCCCTACTAAATTCAAGGATCCTCCAAAAAGAGCTTCTATTTCATCATTAAAAAACACACCCACAATAGCAGCTGGGATCATTGAAAGAACAATTTTTAAGGAGAACCAAAAAGAATCATTGTTTTTGAATTGTAATAATCCGTGCATGATCTCTATAATATCTTTTCGAAAAATAATAATTGTAGAAAGTGCTGTAGCAAAATGTAGAACTACCGTCATCAGTAGGCTTTCTTCCCCTACTTTTTTTTCTCCTAAAATTGCTTTTGCAATTTCCAAATGCCCACTACTACTAACGGGTAAAAACTCAGTTAGTCCTTGAATAACTCCAAGAATTATGGCATTTATAATTTCCATATGTTAGGCTTGTTTACCTTTATGCATTATAGCAAATATTTCAATAATGAATCCTGCCGCAAGCAAAATAGGAGCGATTGTTAAGCGAGTAGTATTAAATATCTCGTCTGAAAATACTATTGGGTCATCTGACCCTCCTCCAATCATCAAGATTAGTCCGCTTGCCATGAAGGCTAAACCAACAAATAATAAAATGTAATTCTTTTTTGAAAATGCAAAGTCCATAGGTGATGTTTTAGTTGTAAAGTTCGCTTTCGTTTTGTTTAATAAATTTTCGTACTGCAAAAAATGTAGATACCCAGCTGAGAAAAAAACCAAATATAAATATCAGAGAAAATATCAATCCAATAATTTTTAAATCGGTAATGTTTAGCATGCTTGCTGTTTCGCTTTGTATGAGTTGTATAGAACCAATAAGCATGAAAATAGCAAAAATAGAGCTGTATATCCCTTGATACACTCCTTTAACTAAAAAAGGTCTTTGGATAAAGCTATTTTTTGCTCCAACAAGCCTCATTGTTCGGATTAAAAATCGTTTGGAATAAACAGAAAGACGTATTGTGTTATTGATAAGTGCAAAAGCTATGATGAATAATAAAAGACAAAATGAAAATAAGAAAAAGCTCAGGCGATTTACATTGCTGTTGAGTTTGTTAATTAAATTTTCTTGATAAAAAACAGTGTGTACAACTGGATAATCACTCAATTCAGCTTTGATAAATACTAAGCTATCTGAGTTGGCGTAATTAGCATTTAACTTTACATCAATAGAGGCTAAAAGTGGACTGTATCCTAAAAAAGAAACAAAATCTTCTCCCAAATCATTTTGTAAATCCTTTGTAGCTTGTTCTTTTGACACGAAAGTACTGTTTTTTGCAAAGTCGGCAGCATCCAATATCTTTTGAAAATTCATGATTTCTATTTCATTCACTCCTTCTTTTAACATAATAGTAAAGCCAATATTTTCTTTTAAATAATTAGAGAGTCTTTGTGCATTTATTAGCACAAGTCCAAGTAGTCCAATTACAAACAAAACTAATGACAAGCTAATGACAACTGAGGCGGATGACGATAAAATTCGTCTGTTTAATGATGTGTTATTGCCTGTTTTCATATAGATCGCTAAAATATAAAAATACAAATTACTATTTGATGTTATTCATTAACTTTGCAAAACCGAATAATATTATACGATGGATTACAATTTTAACAAGCTAGAAAAAAAGTGGCAAGCTTACTGGAAAGCTAACGAGACCTATAAAGTTGAGGAAGATACAAGTAAGCAAAAGTACTATGTGTTGGATATGTTTCCTTATCCTTCAGGTGCAGGCTTGCATGTTGGCCATCCTTTGGGTTATATTGCTTCTGATGTATACGCTCGTTATAAAAAGTTAAAGGGGTTTAACGTTTTGCATCCTATGGGATATGATTCCTTTGGCTTGCCAACTGAACAATATGCTATACAGACAGGTATTCACCCCGCTGTAGCTACAAAAGATAATACAGAAAGGTATCGAAAACAGCTAGATCAAATTGGCTTTTCATTTGATTGGAGTCGTGAAGTACAAACCTCTGACCCTAATTACTATAAATGGACGCAGTGGATTTTTAAGCAATTATTTAATTCTTGTTATTGCAATGCGAATGATAAAGCTTTGCCAATTACTGATCTGGTAGACTATTTTGAAAAAAAAGGAAATCATAATACTCAAGCAGTTTGTGATGATAATACACCAAAATTTTCATCAGAAGAGTGGGGTAATTTTACAGATTCAGAAAAAGAAAAAATGCTGTTGAATTATCGATTAGCCTTTTTATCAGATACATGGGTGAATTGGTGTGAAGGCCTAGGGACAGTATTAGCAAATGATGAGGTAAAAGATGGGTTATCAGAAAGAGGAGGTTTTCCGGTAGAACAGAAGCTAATGAAACAATGGTCATTAAGAATTACCGCTTATGCTGACAGGTTAATTTCAGGATTAGATACAGTAGATTGGTCGGATTCAATTAAAGAAATTCAAAAAAATTGGATAGGAAAATCTAAAGGTGTTTCCGTAATTTTTAAATTGGAAAATTCTGAAAATGAAATAGAAGTATTTACAACTCGCCCGGACACTATTTTTGGAGTTAATTTCATGGTTTTAGCCCCAGAACATGAGTTAGTAAATATAATTACAACTGCTAAGCAAATAGATGAAGTAGAAGGATATGTCAATACAGCAAAATTAAAATCAGAAAGAGATAGACAAGCTGATAATAGTGTTAGCGGAGTGTTTACTGGAGCTTATGCTATTCATCCTTTTACTGGAGATAAAGTTCAAGTTTGGATTGGAGATTATGTATTAGTTTCTTACGGAACAGGTGCTGTTATGGCGGTTCCTTGTGGTGATCAAAGGGATTGGGATTTTGCTAATCACTTTGGTTTGGACATTATTAATATTTTTGAAGGAGTTGATGTTACTGGAGGAGCAAATGAGGATAAAAATGTAAAAATTGCGCACTCCGATTTTTTAAATGGCCTAACAGTTAAAAAGGCTATGAATTTAGCAATTTTTAAAATTGAAGAAGGAGGTTTTGGTAAAGGTAAAATAAATTATCGTTTGCGTGACGCAATATTTAGCCGTCAAAGATACTGGGGTGAACCTTTCCCTGTATATTATAAAAATGATACGGCTTATATTCTGGACGATAATAAACAAGTTACATTGCCTGCAGTCGATAAATATTTACCAACTGTAAATGGTGAACCACCATTGGCAAGAGCGAAAAAAGAGGATTGGAGTGTATTTGAAGGAGATAGAATGGAAACTAATATCATGCCAGGATGGGCAGGAAGTTCTTGGTATTTTTTGCGTTACATGGACCCAAATAATGATGGTGAGTTTTGCGCAAAAGAAAAATCAGATTATTGGGGGCAAGTAGATTTGTATATTGGAGGTGCTGA
>CATIQX010000003.1 GCA_949531795.1 Cryomorphaceae bacterium
AGTTATAATTTAATCTCTATTACCCATCAGCGCCATCAAGATGTGTAAAAGATGAACAAATAGATTATAAATATTTAGATAAAGTGCCAAAGTAGCCATAATATAGTTTGTTTCGCCACCTCTAACAATTCTATTCACGTCATAAAGGATAAAACCAGAGAATATCAACACCGCTATCGCTGAGATTGCCAAAGACATTGCTGGAATTTGGAAAAAAATATTCACAACCATTGCCAGGATGAGCAACAATAAACCTATCATGAGGAATTTACCCATAAATGAGAAATCTCTTTTGCTTGTTGTAGCTATCCCAGAAAGGACAAGAAAGATTGTTGCGGTTCCACCTGCAGCTAATCCAACAATTTGACCACCATTACTTAAACTAAACGCAACCTGCAAAATGGGGCCTAGTAAAATTCCCATTAAAAAAGTTAAGCCAAGCAAAAAGACAACTCCTAGGCTGCTGTTTCTGTTAGCCCTAATTAAATAAAACATTCCAAACATTGCGCCTAATGTAATTATAAAAAATAAAATAGGGCTTTGCGCTGCAAAACCAAAGTTCATGGTCATCCCTATAAGAGCTCCAATCACTGTTGGGATTAGCGAAAAACCTAAAAGTGCATAAGTATTTCTTAAAACTTTATTTGTTGAAAGTTCAGAAACTGATTGACTTGCAACGTTAAAATTATCTGCCATGGTATTTATTTTTCCTTGTTAATAAAAAAGATATTCAGCTTATAGGATAAGGGCAATGTTGCTAAAGTTCAAGTAATTTACATCAAATTAACTAAGTTTTTTTAACTAAATTTTTTAATTCTATAATGTTTTTTTTAACGCTTTCATGACTATAATTTGTAGGAGAAGAGTTAGTCTCTTTATTTTTTAAGGGATCACGGTGCATTTTTAACAATCTCTTTACTGAGTCTGGATCTTGTTTCCATTTTAGTTTATCTAGCACATGATCAATCTCTTTGCCTTGATTACAGACCAAAACCATATCGCAGCCTGCTTCCAAGGCTTTTTTAACCCTTACGACTAAATCTTTTTCAAAGATTTGTGCCGCCTTCATTCCCATATCATCTGAAAAAATAGCTCCTTTAAAATTCATCAAGTCTCTTAGTTGGTCTTTTAACCAGAATTGAGAGAAACCAGCAGGCTTTTGATCACAATTTGAGTAAATAACATGAGAAGGCATTACACCTGCAATACTTTTTTTTATCATTGCATTAAAAATGCTCATATCTTTTTTTTGTATTTCTTCAAGCGATCTATTATCATTTGCAATTTCTAAATGCGTATCAGCCTTAATAAAACCGTGTCCAGGGAAATGCTTGCCTACACTTTGCATGCCTTCTAAATTTAGACCATCCATTAGTGAGGACGCTAGCTCCATGATTGGTTTAGTTTGCTGATGAAAAGATCGATCGCCAATTACAGAACTAGTACCAAAATTAATATCAAGCACTGGGGTGAAGCTAAAATCAATATCACATATTCCTAATTCATATGCAATTAGCTGACCGCACAA
>CATIQX010000004.1 GCA_949531795.1 Cryomorphaceae bacterium
AAAGGTTTTAATAATTTTGGTTAATAAGTAATGATTTTCAAATTGCGAATTGTTTCAAAAATCACAAACAATTTTTAATTTTACGGCTATGAGAAAAATATTATTTCTATTTTTTATTTTTGCTATTTTAGCTAGCATTCCAAATGTTTTGCAGGCACAAAATAAAGCTATTTTTTTAAGTGACTCTACTGTCTGGGCCGACAGTGTAATGGCTACTCTTTCTGTTGATGAGCGTATTGCACAGCTTTTTATGGTTGCAGCTTATTCCAATAAAGACGAACTGCATAAGCAAAAAATTACTGATTTAGTTAAGTATTATAAAATTGGAGGAGTAATGTTTTTACAAGGCGGTCCATTAAGGCAAGCTCATTTTACAAATTATTTACAGCAGCATGCTAAAGTTCCATTAATGATTGCAATTGATGCAGAATGGGGGGTGTCTATGCGTCTAGATTCAGCTTTGCGTTTTCCTTGGCAAATGACTCTTGGTGCAGTTGAGGATACTGCTTTAATTTATGATATGGGAGTAGAGGTTGCTCGACAGTGTAAGCTTTTAGGAATTCACATTAATTTTGCTCCTGTTGTGGATGTAAATTCTAATCCTAAAAATCCAATTATTAATAACCGTTCTTTTGGTGAGAATCCTTATAAAGTGGCTCAAATGGGAATGGCTTACATGAACGGAATGCAAGATAATCATGTGTTAGCTTGTGCTAAACATTTCCCTGGTCATGGAGATACAGATGCTGATTCACATAAAACTTTGCCTGTTGTTAAGCATTTGAAATACCGCTTGGATGAAGTTGAGTTAGTTCCTTTTAAAAAATTAATTAATAACGGTTTGGGTTCTGTTATGGTGGCTCACCTTAATATCCCTGTATTGGATGATACTAAAGATTTATCAGTATCCTTATCACCTAATGTTGTCAATGGATTGCTGAAAAAGGAAATGGGATTTACTGGTCTTACAATTACTGATGCACTAAATATGAAGGGGGTAAGTCAGTTTTATGAACCAGGAGAGGTGGATGTAAAAGCGTTATTAGCTGGAAATGATGTTTTGCTTTTTTCTGAAAATGTACCTAAAGCAATCGAGGAAATAAAGAAAGCAATTAAAGAAAATAAAATCTCACAAACCGAAATTGATGCTAGGTGCCATAAGATATTAATGGCAAAAAAATGGATGGGATTGAATCATTACAAGGCGATTGATGTAGGTAAAGTAGAAGATGATATTATTACTATTGAAACAAAATTATTAGACAAAAAATTAGTAAAATCTTCAATAACATTACTACAAAATTATGATAATTTAGTTCCATTAAAGCGGTTAGATACTCTAAGAATTGCTTCAATAGGTATTGGGGAGAATTCTAATGATTTTCAAAATATGTTAAGTAATTATGCTTCGATTACTCATTTTACAATTTCTGAAAAAGCAACTACAAGTCAGCAAGCAGTTCTATTGAGTAAATTGTCAAAATATAATCTAGTGATAGCTAGTGTGCATAAGTCTAATGCAAATGCTTGGAAACCCTATAAAATTAATAAAAAAGTTGATATTCTTCTGCAATCAATTGCTTTGCAATCTAAAGTAGTTGTGCCAATTTTCGCTAATCCTTATAGTATAAATTCATTTTTGTTTACTAATAATTTTGATGCTATTTTGTTAGGATATCAAAATTCCAAGATTGCACAAGAACAAGTTGCACAAGCAATTTTTGGAGGAATAGGAATCAGTGGTAAAATACCAGTAACTACTAAACATTTTGAAATAAATGTAGGAATAAATACAAAAGCAGTAAGGATGAATTATGTGAGTCCTGAAGAAATAGGATTTAACACTGAATTTCTCTACAAAATAGATAGTATTGCTGAAAATGCTATTTCTGAAAATGCTATTCCTGGTTGTCAGGTTCTTATAGCAAAAGAAGGTAAAATATTCTTTAACAAATCATATGGTTATCATACTTATGATAAAAAAATAGTAGTAAAAAACTCTGATGTATATGACATTGCATCCATCACTAAAATTGCAAGTACTGTTCCGCTTTTAATGAAAATGGTAGATGAAGGGGATTTGAATTTAGATGATGAATTAGGAGAATATTTGGAATTAGATTCAACTAATAAAGAACATTTAATTATTCGTGAAATTTTAGCGCACCAATCAGGCCTTTATCCTTGGATTCCTTTTTACCAGCAAACTTTAGTTAAGGATTCTATTTCAGGATTAATGCAACTAAGAGATACGCTTTACAGTCAAGAATTTAGTAAGAAGTTCCCTTTTAAAGTTTCAGATAATATTTATCTTCATTATTCATATCCTGATAGTATAATAAAGCAAATTATAGCCTCTGACTTATTAGACAAGAAGGAATATAGATACTCTGATCTGGGATATTATTTGTTAAAGCAAATTATTGAGAAGAAGTATGGAATATCTATTAGTGACATTGCTGCTAATAATTTTTACATAAAATTAGGAATGGAGAACTTAGGCTATTTACCTTTGGTTCGGCTTGTGGAAGAAAGAATAGTTCCAACAGAGAATGATTTTTTGTTTAGGAGTCAGTTGTTAAAAGGTTATGTACATGATATGGGAGCGGCTATGCAAGGTGGTTCAGGTGGTCATGCAGGGATTTTCTCTAATGCTAATGATTTAGGAAAATTGATGCAGTTGTATTTGCAAAACGGAGAATATGCTGGTGAAAGATTTTTTTCAGAAGAAGTAGTAAAGGAATTCACGAAATGCCAATTTCCAGCTAATAAAAATAGGAGAGGAGCTGGTTTTGATAAGCCTGCTTTACCTGATCAAAAAGGAGGCCCTGCAAGTGAAAATGCAAGTAAGGAAGGTTTTGGTCATACAGGTTTTACAGGAACATTAGTTTGGGCTGACCCAAAGACTCAAATTGTTTATGTATTTTTATCCAATAGAATTCATCCTGATGCAACTAATAAAAAATTGTTAACTATGAATGTGCGTACAAATATTATGGATATAATTTTTAAAAGTATTAATGATTAAACATTTGAAAATAGGGATTGTTTGTTACCCTACTTATGGAGGTAGTGGAGTGGTGGCTACAGAATTAGGTATTGCTTTGGCTAATAAAGGTCATGAAGTTCATTTTATTTCTTATGATCAGCCATTTCGATTGGATTTATATTCTGAAAATATATATTTTCATCAGGTAAACGTCCCTGATTACCCTTTATTTGAATATGCTCCTTATGAACTAAACCTTACAAGTAAATTAGTTGATGTAGCTTTACATGAAAAGCTTAATATATTACATGTTCATTATGCAATACCTCATGCTTCAGCAGCTGTAAATGCCAAGCATATACTAGCAACTTATGGTATTCATATTCCTATTGTAACTACTTTACATGGCACAGATATAACTCTCTTGGGTAAAGATAAATCATTTAAACCTGTAATCGAATACGCTATTAATCAGTCAGATGCTGTTACAGCTGTTTCTGAAAATTTAAAAGCTGAAACCTTAGATAACTTTAATATTAAGAATGAGATAAAAGCTATTCCCAATTTTATTGATATGAGTTTGTATAATCAAGAGTGTAATAAATCATTGCGCAATAAATTTGCGAAAAAAGATGAATCAATTCTTGTGCATATCTCTAATTTTAGAAGAGTCAAAAGAGTGCAAGATGTTGTAAAGATTTTTGAAAAGGTAAATTCACAAGTTCCATCAAAATTATTAATGATTGGAGATGGTCCTGAGCGCTTAAAAGCAGAGCAGTTATGCCGAAAATTAGGAATTGATAGACAAGTAAAGTTTTTAGGAAAATTAAAAGGTATTGAAAAAATGCTTTCTATAGCTGATATATTTGTATTGCCTTCTGAAACAGAAAGTTTTGGACTAGTTGCTCTTGAAGCGATGGCAAGTAAGGTGGCTGTAATATCTACTAACAGTGGTGGATTGCCAGAAGTAAATATTGATTGTAAAACAGGTTTTTTGTCTGATGTAGGTGATTTAAATAAAATGGCAAATGATACCATTCACTTATTAAAAGATACTGACAAGTTAAATGAGTTTAAAAATAATGCTTTAGCACATGCTAAAACTTTTGATTTACCAAATATACTTCCACAGTATGAGGCTGTTTATCAAGATCTTTCTTGTAAAATAAAAAAATGAAAAAAATAGGATTAACTGGAGGGATAGGAGTTGGAAAAACTTATGTAAGTAAGATTTTTAAGCAAATGGGTGTTCCTATTTTTAATGCAGATGAACAGGCTAAAAATTGTATGATTGAAAATGTAAATTTAAAAGTTGCTGTAAAATTGGCTTTTGGAGAAAATATGTATTTGAAAGGAGTTCTTCAAAAAGAAGAATTAGCTAAAATTGTATTTAAAGATAATGAAGCTTTAGCAAAGTTAAACTCTTTGGTTCACCCAATAGTTAAACAAAAATTTGAGGATTGGTGTAGTATGAAATCTACATCTATGGTAATTAAAGAGGCTGCTATTTTATTTGAATCAGATGCTCATTTAGGTTTAGATGCAGTTGTTTGTGTAAGTGCACCTGAAAGCTTGAGAATTGCAAGAGTAAAGAAGCGAGATGGATGCTCTGATTATGAGATAATAGACAGAATGAAAAAACAAATGCCTCAAGCTGAAAAAGAAGTGTTAGCTGATTTTGTTATTGTAAATAATGAAGAGCAGTTATTGCTTCCTCAACTTGTAAATATTCTTAAAGAAATGGGGTAATATCTCCTTTTCCTTTGCGAATTATTTCAGGGTTATTTTTAGTGCAATCTACAATAGTAGAGGCAATAGTTTCTCCGAAACCTCCATCAATTACAATATCTACAAGCTTGTTAAAATGCTCGTAAATCAGCTCTGGGTCAGTGCTATATTCTATTAGCATATCTTTGTCTTTTACTGATGTGGTAGCTATTGGATTACCTAATTCTTTTACAATTTCCCTAGGAATATTATTGTCAGGAATACGAATTCCAATTTCTTTTTTTGAGTTTTTAAATAACTTAGGAATTGAATTATTAGCTTCCAAAATAAAGGTGTAGGGGCCCGGTAATGTTTTTTTCATTAATTTGTATGTTGAGGTTGCCAATTGCTTAGTGAAGAAAGCAATATGGCTTAAGTCATAACACACAAAGGAAAGGTTATGTTTTTTTATGTCTAAACCTTTTATACGGCATACTCTTTCCATAGCTTTTTTATTATTCACATCACAACCAATTCCATAAACAGTATCAGTTGGATAAATAATAACACCACCATTTTTCAGGCAATCTACTACTTTTTGAATTTCTTTAGGGTTGGGGTTTTCAGGGTATATGCGTAATAACATTATGAAATAATATATTGTATAATAAAATATAGTATTGTCAAATCAATAAATAATAGAATTCCAAAAAGAGTTGGATTCTGATCATATAGTTCTTTTAATTTCTCCCAAATATTTTTCATTATTATCTCATTTTTAATTCTTCTTTTTTGTAACATCATAACTGCTTTAAAATATAACTTCAATCATATTGTTCACTTTTTTTCTATTTAAATTTTCCTCTTCCATAATTCATTTACACTTTAACTTGATTAAGACCTGTAATAATAAGGCAAAGTAAATAAGTAGTATTTTTTATCTTGTTTCTGAGATGATCTATTCGCAATCATAAAATATAGTCCCAATTTCAAAAATACTATCATAAATAGGAAGTACATCCTTAGATCCATCAGAATACCACACTTGTCTAAAATCTTTTGTATTACCTAAAGGATCAACAGAAACCATGCCCCCATATTTACTACATTCTTCAAAAGTGAAATTTAAATCAGGAAAGTTAATAGTAATAAATTCGTTCCAATTTTGATAATTAACTGAGTCAATAGAAGAGTTATTTACTAACTCATGCACGATAAGGTCTAATTGAGCATTAGAGAATTGTGTGTCAAATAACTTAGTGCAATTTTCACATTCAGTTCTAATACATGAGTTGAGAAAGAGTATTAAACAAAATAATATAAGAATTAGGTTTTTCATAATTTTAGATTTTTTTAATAAAAGAGATGCATTTTTTCTTTCTTTTTCCATTTGGCTTGGCTATGATATTCCGTAAAATAAATTAGTAAATCTGATTGGCTAGCATATTCTGTAAAAAATATTTTCTTATCAGCCTGTGGGGCGTATTCCACAAAGAACCATTTTCCATTATTCTTTCCTGCTTGTGATAAATAATCCACTTTAAACACGCTTAAATCTGCTTGGCTTTCATATTCAACTACATATACTTTAACATCTGCCTGGCTAGCATACTCTACTGAATATACTTTTTGTGCTAAAACATGAGTTGCAATAAAAATAGTTGCAATTGCTAATAATAATCTCATCTTGTAAAAATAGAAATAATTAGTAATTTAGGTGCACATTATTTCAATTCCAATACTACAATGTTTTCAACATGATGAGTTTGAGGGAACATATCAATTGGTTGAATATGAATTACCTTATATTGTTCATCCATTAATGATAAGTCACGTGCTTGTGTGGCAGAATTACAACTTACATAGACAATTCGTTTAGCGCCAATTTTTAGGATTTGTTCTACTACCTTTTTGTGCATCCCATCTCTTGGAGGGTCAGTAATTATCACATCAGGATTCCCATTCTTTCCAATAAACTCATCTGTGAAAATTTCTTTCATATCCCCAGTGTAAAAGGTACAGTTTTTAATGTTATTTCGTTCCGCATTTTCATAAGCCGCTTTTATTCCTTCTTCAACAGAGTCAATCCCTACAACTTTTTTGGCTGATGTTGCCACATATTGCGCAATGGTTCCTGTACCTGTATACAGATCGTACACCAAATCATTTTTAGTTATTTTAGCAAGTTCTTTTGTTTTTCGGTACAATATTTTCGCTTGTTCGCTATTGGTTTGGAAAAAGGATTTTGCTCCAATCTTAAAGTGTAATCCATCCATTTCCTCCATGATATAATCTTCTCCATTATAGCAAATAACATCTTGATCGTACATTGTGTTATTTGCTTTTTGGTTTACAATATAAAGTAATGAAGTAATTTTAGGAAAAGAGATTTTGATGTGTTCCATTAACAGTTTGATATTCTTTTTATCATTTTCATAAAACTGAACCAATACCATCAAATCATTAGTGGATGAAGTTCTAACCATTAAGTTCCTTAATAAGCCCTCTTGGTTTCTAATGTCAAAATAAGTTAGTTTGTTTTTATCAGCAAATTGCTTTACTGATAAACGAATAGCATTAGACGGTTTTTTTTGAAGGTGACAATTGTTAAGGTTAATAACTTTGTCGAACATGCCAGGAACATGAAATCCAAGGGCATCTTTATCTTCAATTTCTGTTTCCGATTGTACTTCTTCTATTGTTAACCATCTTTTGTTGGAAAAAGTAAACTCCATTTTATTTCTGTAAAAATATTCCTCATTACTTCCTAATATTTCCGAATGGGGTGGGAGCTCTATCCCTCCGATTCTTTTTAGGTTATTGAGCACCTCATTTTGTTTAAAGTCCAGCTGAGATTCGTATTTCATATTTTGCCATTTGCAACCACCACAGGTACCAAAATGTTCGCATTTAGGTTCTGTTCTTCTGTCAGAATAGGTATGGATTTTCTCAATTCGGGCTTCCCAAAATTTCTTTCTTCTTTTAAATACCGTAATATCACAAATGTCCCCTGGCACACCACCTTGTACAAAAATGGCTCTCCCTTCATGTTTAGCTACTGATTTTCCTTTGTTTGCAGTGTCAATTATTTCAATATTTTCTATTAAAATAGGCTCTCTTCTATTTTGTCTTCCCATTCGGCAAAAGTAGAGATTTACTAATTAATTCTACTATATTTGCACTTCCTAAAATTTAAGATA
>CATIQX010000005.1 GCA_949531795.1 Cryomorphaceae bacterium
GCTCAATTGTACCAATTGTAGTTTGTTGTCCGTACTGGTGCGTTGGAAACAAACCATCAAAAAGAGCTTCAAACATTTTGCTACCATCTCTATCTAGTGACATATTCTTTTCTTCATAAACAGCTTCTAGTTCAGTATGGAATAATCTAAAAACAGGATAACGAAAACGCTCTACTTCTAACTTTAACCATTTCTCAATTTGGTTAGACGGTATATCATTAATATAAACTGTTTTTTCATTAGAAGTGTAAGCATTGGTTCCTTTAGCTCCTAAACCACTTACCATTTTATCATACTCGTTAGCAATAGCAAATTTTGCAGCCTCACCAGAAACAGAATCAATTTGTCTCCATACTCTTTCTCTATTATCCGTATCATCCATATCAATAGTACGATACTCTTCATAAAGTGCTTCAATCTTGTCCAACATTGGTGCTTCTTTCTCAAAATCTAAAGAACCATAAATATCAGTACCTTTAAATAACATATGCTCTAAATAATGTGCCAAACCTGTTGCATCAGCAGGATCATTTTTACTTCCAGCACGAATAGCAATATTTGTCTGTACTCTAGGTGCATCAGCATAAGCTGTCAAATACACTTTAAGGCCATTATCTAACGTATAGATTCTTGCATTTAACGGATCATTGGCGGCCGTCTCATAATTATTTTCAATTTTATTCATTTGTTCTTTTGCATTTATTGCGAAATAGATTCCTGCTGCTACTATTAGCACAATGGTTAAAATTTGTTTTGGTTTCATATTCATTTATTTTCTGTTAATAATCAGGATCAAGTCCTAGTTTCATTCTTAAAGTTTCCAAATGAGGATTATGCTCGATCATTTTGGCAAATTTATCTTTATTTGTGTAAGGTATATTACTTTTATCTCCTTTAATTACCTTAGTTGTTATTTCAATATAATCATTTTCTAATTTATTTCTTAGAAATTCCAAAATCATATATTTCTCTTCTAGTAACATTTCAACTTGCGAATGATTACTTAAAGGCAATTCAATTACATGATTATCTTTTAATTCTGGCAGAAAAACACCCAAAGTAATTCCTAAATTAGATTTTCCTTTCTGTTTTACAAATGCAATTACTTCTTTCCAAGTTTCTAACATTTTTGTTGAAGAAAAATCAGTATTCCTTAGTTTTGAAATATCAATTTCTTCTTCAACATCTTTCTTCTCATTCATCTGATTAAAAGCTTCAGTTATTGAAATAGTCTTAGACTTCTTTTTGGAAGATAACGAAATTCTTGGAATTGATTTAGGAGTAATATCAGCTACTTCATTATTACTTTTAATTTCAGGATTTGTGTGACTTTCAGTCACTTTTTCTATTTTTTTGTTGTTTTCAGCGACTTTTTCAACAGAAACATGCTTTTTATCATCATTTAAAGTAACTACAAAACTTTTAGGGCTTTTTTTTTCAGCAATTTGATATCCTATAGAAGAAATTCGCATTAACGATAACTCAACTAATAATCGTTTACTATTAGATTCCTTGTACTGCACATCACAATCATTACATAAACTTAGTGCGGGAATTAAAAAGCTTAATTCGCACAACTTTGACTGCTCAAGATACCTTTTCTGTAAAGACTCCCCTTTTTCTAACAACTGAAGTGTACTTTCATCCTTAGCAACAAGAATATCCCTTAAATGTTCTGACAAACCAATAATGAAATGATGCCCATCAAACCCATTGTCAAGTATTTCATTAAAAATAAGTAAAAGTGAATTTATATCATTTTTTAAAAGTGCAGCAGTAACCTTAAAATAATATTCATAATCCAAAATATTCAAATGCTCAATTACACCTTGATAAGTAAGTTGCTTTTCTGAGAAACTAATCAATCTATCAAAAAGTGATAAAGAATCACGCAAGGAACCATCTGATTTTTGAGCAATTAAATGAAGAGCTTCTTGCTCAGCTGTAATACCTTCACTTTTAGAAACAAAAGCCAAATGATTAGAAATATCATTAACCCCAACCCTTTTAAAATCAAAAATTTGACACCTTGACAAAATAGTTGGAATAATTTTATGCTTTTCAGTAGTAGCTAAAATAAACTTAGCATGATTTGGTGGCTCTTCTAAAGTTTTCAAAAAAGCATTAAAAGCTTGAGTTGATAACATATGCACCTCATCAATAATGTAAATATTATATGCTCCTACTTGAGGTGCAAATCTAACTTGATCGACTAATCTTCTTATATCATCAACAGAATTATTAGAGGCAGCATCAAGTTCATGTACATTAAATGATGCATTTTCATTAAATGATTTGCAACTAATACATTCGTTACAAGCTTCAATATTATCGGTTATATTTTCGCAATTGATTGTCTTAGCTAAAATACGAGCACAAGATGTCTTACCTATGCCTCTAGGACCACAAAATAAAAATGACTGAGCTAACTGATTGCTTTTAATCGCATTTTTTAAAGTTGAAGTGATTGAATTTTGACCAACAACAGCATTAAAAGTTGATGGTCTATACTTCCTAGCAGATACTATAAAATCACTCATTTCATTAAATTTAAAATACTCATCACAAAACTAACATTTCTTACAAAATAGCAGCTAAATATTTAATCAAATTAAAAAACTACTCTAATTATGTAAAATTGAATCTTTTTACTAAATTTGCCGCCCGTTAAAATATTAACTAAAATAAACAAAAGATGACTACTTACGAAACTGTTTTCATTATGAATCCCGTTTTATCTGAAGATCAGGTAAAGGAAACAGTAAAGAAATTTGTTGACCACATTAAGGCTAACAAAGGAAAAATTACCAATGAAGAAAATTGGGGATTGAAGAAATTAAAGTACACAATCCAAAAGAAAAAAACAGGTTTTTATTACCTAATTGAGTTTCAAGCTGATGGACAAGTTATTAACGACTTTGAAGTTGAGTTTAAAAGAGATGAGCGTGTTATCAGATGGCAAACTGTGAAATTAGAGAAATTTGCTTTAGCATATGCTGATAGAAGAAAAAAGAAATTAAGTACTAACGCAAAAGCTGAATAATCATGGGAAACAAAACAGACATAAAATATTTATCTCCAGTAGATATTGAATTAAGACAACAAAATAAATATTGCCGTTTCAAAAAAATGGGAATAGATTATATTGACTATAAAGATCCTGAATTTTTAATGCGTTTTTTAAATGAGCAAGGAAAAATTTTACCAAGAAGAATTACTGGTAACTCATTAAAATTCCAAAGAAGATTAGCTGTATCAGTAAAAAGAGCAAGACAAATTGCTCTTTTACCATATGTAGCTGATAATTTAAAATAATCACAAAACTTAAGGAAACATGGATATTATATTACAAGAAAATGTTGAGAAATTAGGTTTCAAAAATGAAATCGTCTCAGTCAAAAATGGTTATGGAAGAAACTTTCTTATTCCAAAAGGATTAGGAATTTTAGCTACTGAATCATCAGTTAAAGTTTTAAATGAAAATTTAAAACAACAAGCTAAAAAAGAAGAAACTGAAATCACAAAAGCAAATAAAATTGCGGAAGCATTACCTAAACTAGAAATTATATTAAAAGGTAAAGTTGCAGATGGTGGAACTAAATTATTTGGCTCTATAAAAACATCACAATTTACTGATGCTCTTAAAGCATTAGGACACACAATTGATTCAAGTTTTGTAAAACTTCCTAAAGTAAAAGAATTAGGAAAATATGAAGCAGAAGTAAGATTACACAGAATGGTTAGTGTAAATGTAACTTACAGTGTTATTGCTGAATAAGTAAATTCAAACAAATAATAAAAAAGCCGAACCATACCGTTCGGCTTTTTTATTGCCTAATATCCAACATATTTTCAATATAAATAAAATGAAAATCACTATATTTGCTGTACTATTGTTAAACAAATTCTTCATTTATAGTATTTGATTATGAACATATATAAAAACTACATAAAGGAGATTAAAGAAAGAAAATCTCTCAATCTTCACCCTAAACCAATTGAAAGCGCTGAACTACTTAGTGAAATAATTGCGCAAATAAAAGATATTGATCACATTGATCGAGAAGAATCTATACAATTCTTAATATACAATGTTACTCCTGGAACAACAAGTGCAGCGGCAGTAAAGGCAAATTTTCTTAAAGAGATTATTTTGAATAAATACTCAACTAAAGAAATCACAGCAGCTTTTGCATTTGAACTTTTATCACACATGAAGGGAGGCCCATCAGTCAAAATTTTACTTGACTTAGCTTTAGATAATGAGAATGATATAGCTAAAGAGGCTGCAAATGTTCTAAAAACACAGGTATTCTTGTATGACGCTGATACAGCTAGACTTAAAAAAG
Organism: Cryomorphaceae bacterium; assembly: GCA_949531795.1. Lineage (GTDB taxonomy): Bacteria > Bacteroidota > Bacteroidia > Flavobacteriales > BACL11 > UWMA-0277. Next base: position 4,350 of record CATIQX010000005.1, read on the forward strand.
CGTATTTCAACGGAAATAAGATTGCTATTGATATTTTAGAGAGTTATGCAAAAGCTGAATTCTTCACTAAACTTCCAGAACTAGATGAGGAAATTAACATTGTTACTTATGTAGCGGGAGAAGGAGATATATCCACAGACTTACTTTCTCCAGGAGGAGATGCTCACTCTAGATCTGACAGAGAGCTTCATGGACAATGTATGTTTGAACATAACATTAATCAACAAAATGAGCTATTAGCTATACAAAAAGAACATCCTAACAAAACAATTATGTTAATTGCTGAAAAAGGCACTATGGGAGTTGGTTCCTCAAGAATGTCTGGAATAAATAATGTCTCTTTATGGATTGGTAAACAGGCAAGTCCTTATGTTCCGTTTATTAACATCGCTCCTGTAGTAGCAGGAACAAATGGAATTTCTCCAATTTTCCTAACAACAGTTGGAGTTACAGGAGGAATTGGTCTTGACCTTAAAAATTGGATTAAGAAAAAAGATTTTAATGGAGAGACGGTAATTAATAAAGAGGGAGATCCTGTTCTTGAAGAAGTATACTCAATTAAAACAGGAACAGTTCTTAAAATCAATACAAAAAAGAAAAAATTATATAGCTCAGACAAAGAAGTAAGTGATATTTCGGCTTCATTTACTCCTCAAAAAATGGAATTTATGAGGGCTGGAGGTTCTTATGCAATAGTATTTGGCAAAAAACTACAAGCATTTGCTGCAAATATTTTAAACATTGATGTTCCTAAAGTTTTCGCTTCTTCAAAAGAAATTTCTCATAACGATCAGGGATTAACTGCAGCAGAAAAAATATTTAACAGAAATGCAGTTGGTACAACTCCAGGCAAGATATTACATGCGGGTTCTTATGTTAGAGTTGAAGTAAACATTGTAGGCTCACAAGATACAACTGGACTTATGACTTCTCAAGAGTTAGAAGCTATGGCAGCCACTACTATATCTCCTATTGTTGACGGAGCTTATCAATCTGGCTGTCATACTGCAGCTGTATGGGATGAAAATGCTCAGGCCAATATACCTAGACTGATGAAATTTATGAATGACTTTGGTCTAATCACTGCCCGTGATCCTTTTGGTAAATATCATCCAATGACAGATGTCATTCACAAGGTACTAAACGATATTACTGTAGATGATTGGGCAATTATAATTGGTGGGGACTCGCACACAAGAATGTCTAAAGGAATAGCATTTGGGGCTGATTCAGGCACAGTTGCTCTAGCGCTAGCAACAGGTGAAGCATCAATGCCTATTCCTGAATCTGTAAAAGTTACTTTTAAGGGGGAAATGATGGAACATATGGATTTTCGTGATGTAGTTCATGCTACTCAATCACAAATGCTCAATAAGTATAGCGGTGAGAATGTTTTTCAAGGAAGAATTATTGAGGTACATATTGGAACCCTACAAGCAGATAAAGCATTTACATTTACCGATTGGACTGCAGAAATGAAGGCGAAGGCCTCAATTTGTATCTCTGAAGACGACACATTAATTGAATCATTAAACATAGCGAAAGGTAGAATAGAAATAATGATTAATAAGGGAATGGATAACAATAAAAAAGTTCTTCAAGGCCTTATAGATATAGCAAACAAAAGAATTTCTGAAATTAAATCTGGTGAAAAACCAGCATTAAAACCTGATTCTAATGCAAAATATTTTGCTGAATTTGAAGTAGATTTGGATATCATCTCCCAGCCTATGATTGCTGACCCAGATGTTAATAATGAAGATGTCTCTAAGCGGTATACACATGATACAATTAGACCTCTATCTTACTATCAAGGAGAAAAGAAAATAGATCTTGGTTTTGTTGGCTCATGTATGGTTCACAAAGGTGATCTAAAAATTCTTGCTCAGATGCTGAAAAATCTAGAGAAAATTAATGGGGAAATTAAATTTAATGCCCCTCTTATAGTAGCAGCCCCAACTTATAACATAATTGATGAACTTAAAATAGAAGGAGACTGGGATGTCTTACAAAAATATTCTGGCTTTGAATTTAATGATAATGCTCCCAAAAATTCTGCTCGTTTAGAATATGAAAATATGATGTATTTAGAGAGACCAGGATGTAATCTATGCATGGGAAATCAAGAGAAAGCAGAAAAAGGAGATACGGTTATGGCTACTTCTACTCGCCTTTTTAAAGGTCGTGTCGTAGCAGATTCAGATCGCAAAAAAGGCGAATCATTACTTGGTTCAACTCCTGTAGTAGTTCTTTCTGCAATTCTTGGAAGAACACCTACAATAGAAGAATATAAAAGTGCAGTTTCAGGAATTAATCTAACTAAATTTAGACCACCAACAAAGAGTTTATGCTCTTAAAGGTAATAATTATATAAAAAATAAAATAGTTATATAATTAGATTATTATTTCTGTAAGGCCTTTTTATAATCATCTATTGCAACAAAATAATCAGGATCTTCTAACACATTTACATCACATATTTTCTCTGCCCTTTTAATCAACTTTACGCAATCAGCTGAAAGATGTCTCAAGTGAATAGTCTTTCCATTTTTTTGGTAACGCTCAGCTAATTTATTTAAAGCTTCAATAGCAGATTGATCAACTACTCTACTTTCTGCAAAATCAATCACAACTTCTTTAGGATCATTTTTCACATCAAACTTTGAATTGAATAATTCAATAGAACCAAAGAAAACAGGCCCAAATAATTCATAATGTTTTATTCCATGTTCATCAGTTCGCTTTCTAGCTCTGATCATTAAAGCATTTTCCCAAGCAAAAACCAAAGCAGAAACGATAACTCCTGAAATAACAGCAATAGCTAAATCAAATACTACTGTTAGAACTGTTACTAAAGCTATTACTAAAACATCCGAAAGAGGAACTTTATTCCAAATTTTAAAAGTATTCCAAGCAAAAGTCCCAATTACAACCATAAACATTACTCCTACTAAGGCAGCAATAGGAATCATTTCAATATATGCTGAAGCAAATAAGATAAATATTAATAATGCTAATGCTGCTGTTATACCCGAAAGCCTTCCTCTACCTCCAGATTTAATATTAATTATTGACTGACCAATCATAGCACAACCACCCATACCACCAAAAAAACCATTAAGAATATTGGCTGCACCTTGTGCTAAACATTCCTTGTTTCCATTTCCGTGAGTTTCAGTTAATTCATCTATTAAATTTAAAGTCATTAACGATTCAATTAAACCAATTGCCGCTAAGATTAATGCGTAAGGAGCAATAAATCCTAAAGTCTCAAAATTAAGAGCTATCATCGGTACATTAAAAGTTGGCAAACCTGCTTTAATACCCTCCCCGCCTCCTTCAATAATAAAGGATTTTACAGTTTGAGTATCAATATTCCCAAAAATAACAATAAGCGAAACCACAATAATAGCTGCTAATGCTTCAGGAATATTCTTTGTAATTTTTGGCAAGAAATACATAATACCCATAGTTAATGCTACTAATCCCAACATAATCAACATAGCCCCTTGTTCAAGCCACAAGCCTTCACTTTGAAACATTCCTAATTGAGAAGTGAAAATTACGATTGCCAAACCATTTACAAATCCCATCATGACTGAATGAGGTATCATTCTTACAAATTTTCCCATTTTAAATGCTCCAGCTAGTGCCTGGAATATTCCTGTTAAAATTAAAGTAGCGAATAAAAACTGAAGCCCCATCATAGCACCTTCAGGTCCCATAGCGTTTCCTTGTTTTACTAAACTGACCATAACTACTGCTAAAGCACCTGTTGCTCCTGAAATCATACCTGGTCTTCCTCCAAAAATAGAAGTAACTAATCCCATCATGAAGGCACCATATAAACCTATAATTGGTGATATCCCTGCAACAAAAGCAAAAGCTACTGCCTCAGGGACTAAAGCTAAAGCCACAGTAAATCCTGATAAGATATCGTCCTTTACACTTCCTTGGCTTGATGTAATAAATTTAAATGCTGATTTCATTGTATCTATTTTTTAAAGCTAGCAAAAGTAAGGAATAGTAAAAACTAAAGCTTAAAAAAATTGTACAAAAAATCCTACCCAAAATAAGCAGTATTTAGCCTAAAAATAGAATGTTATTTATTCATAAAATGCATTGAATTTATCTTTATTTTCAATGAGTATCCAAAGGTTAATCAATAACAATACTAAGCCCATAACAAAGCCTGCTGGGTTCAATACGATGTGAATCAAAAAGATATTTATTGTAACAGGCATTATTAATGCTGCTCCTAAGGCATTGAACTTTTTTGTAATAATTAAAGCTCCCGCTAAAACCTCAACAATTGCTACAAGAGGAATAATATACCCACTTGAAGAAAATGCTTCCATTAAGTCCCCTGCAGCTGCTGACATTTCAGGTATTGGCATAAAGTTAAAGAATTTGTTTAGCCCTGAGTTAATCATCATTAATGCAAATAAAATGCGAACTGATATAAATATTTTGTTTTTCATACTATAATTAAATTTGGTTAATAATTCTAAATTTATCAATGATAAGGATTACTATTGTAGCCTTATACTCTTTTATTGTGCTTCTTGAAATTTCTGTATTCTCTTTTAAAAACAAATCAGTCTATGATAATATTTGCAATCATCTTAATATCGTTAGTTATTTTAATTTCATTACTTACTTTTTTAACACTAAAAAAATAAGTCATCTAATAATTAGGAACTTCCTTTAAAAAAGTAATCTTATTGTTTTTATAATCCATAGCACAACAGAAATGTTTCATTCCATTAGTCACTACTAAAAAATCTACTCTCAATTTGAAATTATATTTTGCAATCTGATCAAATGCATCTTGAGTAATCTTTACATTTGGAGCCTTACATTCAACTATCATATTTGGCTTTCCTTGATTAGTATATAAAACAATATCAGCCCTAGTTGACTGCTCATTATATTTCACCATTTTCTCAACACCCATTAGCCCTAGAGGATATTTTTTTTCTAAATTCAAATAATGAATAAAGTGTTGACGTACCCATTCCTCAGGGTTTAAAACCAAATATTTTTTTCTTACTGCATCAAAAACTTGTGTAGTTCCTTCAACTAATTTAGTTTTGAGGACTGCATTTGGTAAATTTAATTGAGGCATATTCATATCCACAAAATAAATGAATTATAAAGAAATAATATCATCAATAACAAATAAAGATTTAAAACCCGTCTATTTTTTAATGGGGGAAGAACCTTACTATATTGATAAATTAGCTAATGCTTTTGCTAAAGATGTACTCTCAGCTGATGAACAAGAGTTCAACCAAGTAATCCTTTACGGAAAAGATATTGAAACAGCACAAGCAATTGCAGAATCAAAACAATTTCCTTTTAGTTCTGACAAAAGAGTAGTCATTGTTAGAGAAGCGCAGCACCTAAAAGATATTGATGTGTTAGACTCTTATTTAGACAACGTACAGCCTTCTACCATTTTAGTGATCTGTTACAAAGGAAAATCAGTTGACAAACGAAAGAAATTTGGGAAAACCCTAGCTCAAAAATGTGTTGTTTTTGAAAGTAAAAAATTATATGATAATAAAATCCCAGATTGGATATATTCATATATCACAGAAAAAGGATTTAAGATTGACAATAGTGCAACTGCTGTGCTTTCTGAATACATTGGTGCTGATTTATCCAAAATCACAAATGAATTAGAGAAACTAATGTTAGTGGTGAAAAAGAACGAAAAAATTACGACAGCAATTATTGAGTATCATATTGGTATAAGCAAAGATTATAATGTTTTTGAATTACAAAACGCTTTAGGCAAAAAGCAAGTTTTAAAAGCAAACAAAATAATTAATCATTTTGCAGCCAATCCAAAAGACCATCATATTGTCCCAACACTTAGCGCTTTATTCTCCTATTTTCAGAAAATAATGGTGTATCATTTTTTGGAAGATAAAAGCCCGAAATTTGCTGCTAGTGCTCTAAAAGTAAATCCTTTTTTTATTAGCCAATACCAAACTGCCTCACAGCATTATAGCAAACGACAGTTGTTTTATATATTTGAATATCTTAAAGAGTACGACCTTAGAAGCAAAGGAGTAAACAACAAAAGCACTTCACATGAAGGACTCTTAAAAGAGCTAGTTTTCAAAATTCTGCATGCGTAATATTGCTGTCTTTATTTAGCTATATTTGCAAACTAATTTTACGAAAAATGCGCAAACTTTTACTTTTACTTTCAATCTCAATATTCAGTGCATTAGCATTTTCTCAAACAGGAAATATAAGAGGATTTGTATATGACAAAAATAGCGGCGAACCAATAATGTTCTGTAATGTGATTTTACAAGGGACAACTATTGGAGCTTCAACTGACGTAAATGGGATGTATAATATTTCAAAAGTATTAGCTGGAGATTACACCTTAACAGTTACTTACATAGGGTATGACTCGTCAGCAGTAAATATTACTTTAAAGTCAGGCAAAGTAATTACTCAAAACCTTGAAATATCAGAATCTAGTATCAAATTAAACGAGGTAAGAATTTCAGCTGAAAGATCTGAAATGAAAACAGAAGTAAAGGCAGCTGCCATAAAAATCACCAAACAAGATATGGAAATGATTCCTAGCATTGGAGGTGAGCCGGACTTAGCTCAATATATGCAGGTAATACCAGGAGTCGTATTCACAGGTGACCAAGGAGGACAACTCTACATAAGAGGAGGATCACCTATACAAAACAAAGTATTACTTGATGGGATGACTATTTATAGTCCTTTTCATTCTATTGGTTTATTTTCAGTTTTTGATACTGATATTATTAGAAATACAGATGTGTATACCGGAGGATTTAGTGCCGAATATGGCGGTAGAATTTCTTCCATAATGGATATAAAAACTATTGATGGGAATAAAAAAGATTTTGGAGGAAAATTAACTGCAAATACTTTTGGCTCCAAACTTTTTGTTGAAGGACCGCTTTTAGGTAACGATAAATCTTCATTTGTTTTTTCAGGTAAAACCTCTTATCTTGATAAAAGTTCCGAACTTTTATACAAATATCCAACTCTTTATTTTGACGAAAAAGGCTTGCCATATTCATACACAGATTTATATGGAAAATTCTCATTTCACGGTAACAATGGAAGTAAGATAAATATATTTGGCTTCAATTTTCAAGATAAAGTAGATTATGAAGGTATTTCTGAACTTAATTGGACGTCAAAAGGAATAGGTTCAGAATTTATTCTAATTCCTGGAAACTCTCCTGTTTTGATTGAGGGTAATTTCGCATATTCATCTTATGACATCTCTTTAGATGAAGAAGCTTCCTCATTAAGAGAAAGTGGAATAGATGGATATGACATGGGCTTTGATTTCACTTACTTTCAACCTAAAGGAAAAATAAAATATGGCTTTAATATTCATGGGTTTTCAACTGATTTCACTACTTACAATTCCGTTAATTCTAAAATTGAACAAAAAGAAAATACTTCAGAGTTCTCAGCATATATAAATTACCAATTTGCTACAAATCGCTTTATAATTGAACCTGGGTTTCGATTGCAAAAATATACACTAGGAGTTTCTCCTGAACCAAGATTAGGAATGAAATATATTGCTAGTGACCGTATGCGATTTAAAGTATCATCAGGCTATTATTCACAAAATATATTGAGTACAACTTCTGACAGAGATATTGTTAATTTATTTTCTGGCATCATATCTTCTCCAGAAGAAATTCCTGATCAATCAGATGGGAATCCTTACGAAAATAAGTTCCAAAAAGCTAGACACTTAATTGCTGGAGTTGAATATGATATCAGCAGGAGAATTGACTTTCAAATAGAAGGATACATAAAAGATTTCACTCAATTGACAAACATTAATCGAAATATGACCTCTAATACAGATGATGAATTTATTATTGAAAGTGGAGTTGCAAAAGGAGTAGATGCTTTACTTAAGTTCAAAAGTAAAAAATTATATATCTGGGCGGTATACTCTATTGGTATTATCACGAGAAATGATGGAGAAAAAACATATAACCCACACTTTGACAGAAGACATAATATGAATTTCGTTACCTCTTACAAATTCGGTAAAAATGACAGTTGGAAAGCAGATATGAGATGGAATTTAGGGTCGGGTTTTCCATTCACACAAACTCAAGGATTTTACGAAAACCTAACTTTCTCTTCTGATGACGGAAGACCAATAATAAACCTTGATTACACTAATGTTAATGGAGAGTTAGGAATCGAGTATGCAGAACTTAATGAGGGGAGATTACCTTACTACCACAGGCTAGACGCTTCAATTTCAAAAAGCATTAAACTAAACAAAATATCTAAGCTTGACATGACACTGTCAGTAACTAATGCTTACAATAGAGAAAACATTTTTTATTTTAACCGTGTAAAGTACGAAAGAGTGAATCAATTACCAATTATGCCCAGCTTCGGCGCAAGCATCACATTCTAAATTACTTAACTGATTTATAAAAAAATTTAATAAAACTTTTATCAATAAAAGAATAATCAGTAACAAATAGTATTTTTACAAAAACAAAAACTACTGTAAACTGTGAGTAAATTTCCTACAAAATATATTTTCGTAACTGGTGGAGTAACCTCATCATTAGGTAAAGGAATCATTTCAGCATCCTTAGGTAAATTATTAACTGCTAGAGGATATTCTGTAACTATTCAGAAATTAGACCCCTACATTAATGTAGACCCTGGTACAATGAACCCGTATGAACATGGAGAGTGTTATGTAACTGACGATGGAGCAGAAACAGATTTAGATTTAGGACATTACGAACGTTTTTTAAATAATTCAACCTCACAAGCTAATAATGTGACTACAGGCAGAATTTATCAAACCGTTATTCAGAAAGAAAGAAAAGGAGATTACCTTGGGAAAACAGTACAGATTATACCTCATATTACTGATGAGATAAAAAGAAGAATTCAAATACTTGGAAATACTGGAGAATTTGATTTCGTAATTACTGAAATTGGCGGTACAGTTGGTGATATTGAAGCTCTACCTTATATTGAGGCCGTAAGACAGTTGAAATGGGAATTAGAAAATTCTGCATTATTTATACATCTAACTTTAGTTCCTTATCTTGCTGCAGCTGGAGAATTAAAAACAAAACCAACCCAACATTCCGTTAAAACTTTATTAGAAGCAGGTATACAACCTGATATTTTAGTTTGCCGTACAGAACATCCCTTAGGAAGTGAAATTAAAAAGAAAGTCGCTCGTTTCTGTAACGTTGAGCTAGATGCAGTTATTGAATCTATGGATGTCTCATCAATATATGAGGTACCTTTATTGATGCAAAAAGAAGGACTAGACAAAGTAGTATTACGAAAATTAGGAATAGCAAACAATACAGAAGTAAAATTAGAACAATGGTGCAGTTTCTTAGAAGGGTTACAAAATCCTAAAAAAGAAATTACTATTGGATTAATAGGTAAATATGTTGAATTACAAGATGCATATAAATCCATCTCAGAAGCAATTATTCACGCAGGAGTAAAGAATTCTTGTAAGGTAAAAGTAAACTGGATAAATGCTGAGGAAATAAATAACAAAAATGTAGTTAATAAACTAGCTGGACTTAGTGGGGTTTTAGTTGCTCCTGGATTTGGAGTTAGAGGAATGGAAGGTAAAATTACTACGATCAAACATGTTAGAGAAAACAACATTCCTTTTTTAGGAATTTGTTTAGGAATGCAGTCAGCAGTAATTGAATATGCAAGAAATGTACTTGGATATAAGGATGCTAATTCTGTAGAAGCTAATGAAGATACATCTGCTCCTGTTATAGACTTAATGAAAGATCAAAAATCAATAACCAAAAAAGGTGGAACTATGAGACTTGGTGCTTATGATTGTCATCTCACAAAGATTTCAAATGCATATAATTCCTACCAAAATGTTGAAATAAGCGAACGACATAGACACAGATTTGAATTCAATAATAAGTATAAGTCAGAATTCGAAAAATCAGGAATGATATTCTCAGGAATAAACCCTAAAAATAATTTAGTTGAAATTGTAGAAATTCCTACTCACCCATGGTTTGTTGGCGTACAATTTCATCCAGAATATAAAAGTACAGTTGCCAATCCTCACCCTCTTTTTTGCGGATTTATTGACGCATGTATCAAAAACAAATAATCAAGTTTTAAAATGAAAAAATACGATAAAAATTCACTAATTGGTTTTGTGTTAATGGCAGTTATCTTAATAGTATTTAATACTTTCTTTTTCCCTGAAATACCGAAGGAACAAGAACCGATTACTACATCAACTGAAAATGTAATTACAGAAGCTCAACTCACCCGAACAACAGTTTCTACACCTGAAGAAAGTAATTCAATTACGAGTGATGAGCTAAAAATAAAATATGGTGTTTTTGCTTCAGCTGCAAATGGAAAAGATGAATTTCAAGTTATTGAAAATGATAAATTAAAAATTACAGTTGCTAATAAAGGTGGTAGAATTGTATCCGTAATCTTAAAGGAATATCAAACTTTTGATTCGTTAGCACTTGATTTATTTGATGCAGATAGTTCTCGTTTCAATCTTCAATTCACTACAGGTCATAACATAAATACTTCCGACTTGTACTTTGTTGCAGAACAAAGTAGTAACACTTTAAGCATGAAACTAAAGGCTGACAACAGCCGATATGTAGAGTACCTATATACGATCACTGATGACTACCTAATTAATTTTGATATAAAATTTATAGGAATGGAAGACCTAATTCCATCAGGAATAAATTACATGAATTTGGAGTGGCAAATGAAAACACCACAAACCGAAAAAAGCAAAACTAATCAGGATATGTACACTGGAATTCAGTACCAGTATAGTGCTGATAATGAAGGAGATTATTTAAGTTTTACCTCAACTGATGAAGATAAAATTAATGCTCGCTTAAATTGGGTAGCTTTCAAGCAGCAGTTTTTTAGTGCAATCTTTATTGCAAAGGATGGATTTGGAAAACCAACATTCCTAACTTCCACAAAAAGTGAAGGCTCTAAATTTATAAAAGATTTAGCTGCTAAGTTCGAGCTTCCTTATCAGCACAAAGTAGATGAACAACTAAGTTTTCAATTCTATTTTGGACCTAATCATTATAAGACTTTAAAGGCATACAATTCAGGTTTTGAAGAATTAGTTCCTCTTGGCTGGGGAATGTTTGGATGGGTAAATCAATATATAATTATACCAATATTTGATGGCTTAAGTAAATTTGGGTTTAATTATGGAATAATCATCTTACTTCTCACACTAATTATTAAAATTGGCCTTGCACCGTTCACATATAAAGCATTTTTATCACAAGCAAAAATGAAGGTATTAAAGCCTGAAATTGATAAAATTAACGAAAAGTTAAAAGGAAAAGATCCAATGAAAGCCCAACAAGAAACCATGGGGCTTTATCGAAAGGCAGGTGTAAACCCAATGGGAGGCTGCCTACCAATGTTATTCCAATTCCCTATACTGATTGCAATGTTCCGTTTCTTCCCTGCCTCAATTGAATTAAGACAAGAAAGTTTTCTTTGGGCAGATGATCTTTCTTCGTATGATTCTATTTATGACTTAGGATTTAACATTCCTTTTTATGGTGATCATATTAGTTTATTTACATTGTTAATGACGGTTTCTACTTTATTGTACACAAGTATGAATTCTTCAATGGCGACAGGTCAAATGGCGCAAATGAAATGGATGATGTACTTGATGCCAATCATGTTCCTTGGATTCTTCAATAATTATGCTGCTGGACTTTCGTACTATTATTTTTTAGCAAATATGTTTACTTTTACTCAGCAATATTTTATGAAGCGCTTCATTGATGAAGATAAAATATTTGCTCAATTAGAGGCTAACAAAAAGAAACCTACTAAACCAAAATCTAAGTTTCAAAAGAAATTAGAAGAAATGCAAAAAAACCAAGAACAGCTAAAGAGTAAAAAGAAAAAGTAAGTTTAAAGTATTTTTCTCAAAAAAAGTTCCATTCCCTTCCTCTTATCATAATCTAAGCTGTAGGAAATTTTATTATTTAAGTAATCTTCAGGATTTTTACAATTCGGATAACTGTCTTTTTCTAAAGCCAAAGCTCTATCAATATTTGTTAATCCATTTTCAAGCGCTTTATTAAAAGCATTTATAAAATCTTGTGACAATTGAGAGTTAGACACCCAAGCAGCAAATACAAAAGGTAAGCCTGTCATTTCTGTCCATATAGCTGACAAATCATAAATAAACTCATGCTTATCGTTCATAGTAAAAGCTCTATCTCCAATTACCAAAGCAGCATGATTTCCTTTAATTTCATCTTCAAAACCAACTTCTTCATTTATAAATATGGGATTCAAATTCCAATAATCCTTTAATAAAAGCTTAAGCAATTCCACAGAGGTGCGAGATTGATAATCTAAGCCTATACTTTCAATTTCATGAATAGGAACATCAGAATATAAACATACAGTATCAACAGAACCATTTGCTCCTATACAATAATCTGAAATAATATAAGGATGTTTAAGTTTTGGAATAACAACAACAGGAACTAATGCTAAATCCACAATACCATCAATAAGTTTGTCAGCACAAATGGAAGGATAATCCAAATGCAAGTCAATAGTGTGTATCAAATCACTTTGATTTATTCCATGAATAAAAGGAATTGAATTTAAATACGAAACAACCGAAACTTTATATCTCACCATGTAAGAGGAATTGCTTGAAAAATAATATAAATAATATATACACTAACTGAAATTTTAAACACTACCCCTACAAAAAAGCCCGCTAGAGCACCTAATGCTATTTTAATCGCTTTATATGTATCTGAATTCTCTTCTGATATAGCACCAAGAAAAGCACCAAGAAACGGACCAATAATTAATCCAAATGGAGGTAAAAATAAAACTCCAAGAATTAAACCAATTATAGAACCATTAACAGCTTTTTTTGCACCACCAAATTTTTGCACAAAATAAAACTGTACCCATAAATCAAAAATTGTAACAGCAATAACTAGAAGAGCCATAAACAGTAATACATTATCATTAATAGAATAAGAGCTGAAAAAGTGAAACACTAATAAGCCAACATAAGAAATGGGAAGTCCAGGAATAACAGGAATAATACAACCTATAATTCCTAATAGTAACAAACTTCCAATACCAATTAACAAAAGTGTTTCCATTTTCCAAAAATAGTAAAAAAGCAAATGTAAAATTAGTTTCTCAAAGAACATCTTATTAAAAATGCTTAAATTTGCATCTTTAATTAACAAAATAAAAAATGGCTCTTAATCCTTTAAATGCAGTTACCCCAATTGACGGAAGATATATTGATAAAACTTCTAGCCTACAAGCATACTTTTCTGAAGCTGCGTTAATCAAATTCAGAGTGCAAGTTGAAATAGAGTATTTTATTGCACTTTGTAATAGTTCTATACATCAGCTAAGTCATTTTCCAACTATTAAATTTTCAGAATTAAGAGATTTATACATAAATTTTAAAGAAAGTGATGCCCAAAAAATCAAGGATATTGAAAACATCACAAATCATGATGTAAAAGCAGTGGAATACTTTATTAAAGAAGAATTTGATAAATTAGGATTACAGGAATTTAAAGAGTTCATCCATTTCGGGTTAACTTCACAAGATATTAATAATACTGCAGTACCTTATTCTATAAAAGAAGCTATACAGAAAGTATACCTACCCCAATTAACTGCAATCACTGATTTGCTAAAGGATAGAGCTCAGCAGTGGAAGGCAATTCCATTATTAGCTCGAACTCACGGTCAAGCAGCTTCACCAACAAGAATGGGAAAAGAAATTCAAGTTTTTATTGAGCGAATTGAAAAGCAATTATTACTCTTAGAAACAATTCCTTTTAGTGCAAAGTTTGGTGGTGCGACTGGTAACTTTAATGCACATCATGTTGCTTTTCCTGAAATTAATTGGGTTGGGTTTTCCAATAAATTTACATTTGACGTTTTAGGATTAGAAAGACAACAAACTACTACACAAATTGAACATTACGATAATTTAGCAGCACTAATGGATAACATAACTAGAATCAACACTATTTTAATTGATTTTTCAAGAGATATCTGGACTTACGTTTCAATGGATTATTTCAAACAAAAAATTAAAAAAGGTGAAGTAGGTTCCTCAGCAATGCCACACAAAGTAAATCCTATTGACTTTGAGAATGCAGAAGGTAACTTAGGTATGGGAAATGCAATTTTCTCATTTTTATCGAGCAAACTACCTATATCTCGTCTACAAAGAGATTTAACTGACAGTACCGTTTTAAGAAACATTGGTGTTCCGTTTGCACATACACTTATCGCTTTTTCATCATTAAACAAAGGAATAAATAAATTAATTATTAATGAAAAAAATATTGCTGCTGACCTAGAAAAAAATTGGGCTGTAGTAGCAGAAGCAATTCAAACAATATTAAGAAGAGAGGGTTATCCTAATCCTTATGAAGCACTTAAAGAATTAACAAGAACTAACTCAGTAATTAATGCCGAAAGTATTGCTTCTTTTATTGACACTTTAAATATTAATAATACTATTAAATCTGAACTGAAAGCAATTACACCAAGTAATTACACGGGAATCTAAATGAATTACTGAACTTTATTCAGAAACTTTAAAAATAAAAAAGCAGAGAAATTTCTCTGCTTTTATTTTTTTTTAGAAACTTAGTTTATTCTTTTCCAAGTAATCGTCCCAGTTCCAGATAAAGTGGGTTAATAAATTCTTTAATTCATTGTAAAATATAGGATTTGGTTTATTCTTTCTCTTAAACAAATCGCCTTGAAACTCGTTAATATTATATTTTTCAAAAATACCATATGCCATAGCGCCTATAGAATCTTCATTTTCAATTAATAATTCATCGAAATAATTTTCATAATCCAAGAAACGCTCAATTGCTAAATGCTGATCACTCTTGGATAATTCTTTATACATTTCATCTAAAATATACCCTCTTAAATCAGACGAATCATTTTCTTCAAAGAAGATATTTAAATTTTTTATATTGCCTAAAAATACAATATTCTTGAACCAATCAATATCAAGGTTAGTAAGATTAGGATTATCTTCTAAATTATTATTATTGTTAATGAAATCTTTTATTTCAACAAAGCCAACTTCAATTACATTGTTAAGCAAATTCACATAAATAGTAGCAGCTAATTCAGCCTTTACTTTTTTCTTTTTTGATAATAAACCTAAAAACTTTATCATATAAATTAAAGATTAAAATGTGATTTTGCTTCTACCATTATTTGTTTCCCGATTGCAAAGCATGCAGTAGCGGCTGGAGAAGGAGCATTTAACACATGTATATTTTTTTTATTTTTAATTATTTTAAAATCATCAATCATCTCTCCATTACTAGATAGAGCCATAGCTCTCACTCCACTTCTACCTTCTATGATATCATCAATTGTTAGTGACGGGAGTATTTTTTGTAATTCTTTCAAAAATAAAGATTTTGAGAACGCCCTTTTGTACTCATTGAGTCCAAATTTCCAATGATTTATGAACAATCGCCAAGTACCCGAGAAACCAAGCGCTTGGACAGTATCTCTTAAGCTAAAATCTGTCTTATTATATCCTTCTCTTTTAAAAGTAAACACAGCATTTGGTCCGCATTCAATATCACCATTTGTCATTCTAGTGAAATGAACTCCTAAAAAAGGAAATTCTGGATTAGGAACGGGATAAACTAAATGATTAATTTTATTCTTAGCATGCTCAGCTAATTCGTAATAATCTCCTCTAAAACCTACAATTTGCATATCTAAGCTTACATTATCTTTTATTGCTAATCTATCAGCAAACAAGCCGCCACAAAAAATAATATGATTGGCATGAAATCCCCCTTTAGAAGTACTAATATTAGAATCAATATAATCCATAACTTCACAATTAATAATCACTTCACTATTCGGGTTTATATCCAATAATAGCTCTGATAACTTATTAGTTATACCTTTATAATCTATAATGCCAGCTTCAGGAACCCAAAGTGCTTTCAATCCCCAAATATTAGGTTCTATTTTATTAAATTCTTCAGGAATTAATAATTCTAAACCTAACAAACCATTCCTTTTACCGTTCTGAATTAAATCATCCAATAGCTTAACTTCAAGAGAGTTAGTAGCCACTACTAATTTACCACAAACTTCATACTTAATATTATGTTCTTTAGAAAATGAAATTAATTCTTTCCTTCCATCAACACAATTCTTTGCCTTTAAGGAACCATTCTTATAATATAATCCTGAATGAATTACACCTGAATTCCTTCCTGTTTGGTGAAAAGCCAATTCTTTTTCTTTTTCAAAAACTACAATATTTAGTACTGGGAATTCTTGTTGAATCTGATAAGCAGTAGCCAGACCAACAATACCACCTCCTACTATGGCTAAATCAAATTTTTTATTTTGAATATTGATAAACTATTTTTTAAGTGTAAAAACTCTAGAAATATTAAAACCAAAATAAATATCTCCATTAGACCATTCCCCATTAGTTTCATGTATAAAAGCACGCTCAAA
>CATIQX010000006.1 GCA_949531795.1 Cryomorphaceae bacterium
ATCGTTACTCACAAATAGTTTTTTCTTAATTAGTGCTTGAAGTAAGGGATTTATTACAAGATTTTAAATATTTTTTTCAGAAAAATATAATTTACTAGAAGAAATAAAAACCCACTCAAATGAGTGGGTTTATTTTGGGTGGGTCTTACGTAGATCGAATTCAGATTTAATATTTTAAAAAATAATTTAACTATTAGAAAATCAACTTAATGTCTTATGTTTGGTTTATGAAAAAACTTCCTATTATATTACTTTGCTTGTTCACTTTCTTTTCTTGCCAGAAACAGCAACAAAAAACAATAATTCTATCCAAAGCATCTTTAAATTATGTTGAATGGATGAATGATGGAAATACGATTATCTTAGATGCTTACACGATAAAAAACACGGATAGTATTTTAGCATTGGCGGATGGCATTATCTTAACCGGAGGTGAGGATATAAATCCTCTTGAGTATAATGATACTGCCAACATAAAAGTTTGTGGTACTATTAATTTTTCAAGAGATACGCTTGAGCGTACATTATTCAATTTTGCTTTGGAACATAAAGTTCCATTAATCGGTGTGTGTAGAGGAATGCAAATGATGAATGTTGCGAGTGGAGGCGGTTTATATGGTGATATTCCATCAGAAATTGGCACAACAGTTGTCCACCGCAACAATGGAGAAGTGATGCATGAAATTGCAATTGTTGATACCTGTTCATTTATTTTTCCTATCGGAACTGATACCTTTATGGTAAACTCTTGGCATCATCAAGGGCTTAAAGATATTTCTGAAAACTTACGAATTATTGCTCGCTCATTTGATGGATTACCTGAAGCAGTAGTAATGGAAAAATCAACGCACCCTTTTATGATTGCCGTTCAATTTCATCCTGAGCGTTTAGGTAAAGAAAATCCAATTCATCAAAAAATTAGACATAGTTTCTATAAAGCAATGTGTGAATAGGTAAGATATTTATTTTAATAAATAAATTTTAAACGTTTTTTAAAAGCATTCCAGTTACATTTGCAATCTTAATTTTCTTCATGTTTCAAGATATTTTATTTACTTTTTTAATTAGCTTTTCTCCTTTTGGAGAAGCAAGAGCTGGAATACCATACGGGCAGCTTGTTGGCTTACCTATTCTTTTGGTATTTTTAATTGGCTTAACTGCTAACTTATTAGTATTCCCAATATTCTATAAGTCAATTGAACTGGCAAATAAACATCTTTGGAAAAATCCATTATATAAAAGAACGGCAATTTATTTATCTTCAAGAGCAAGAACTAAGACTAAAACTATAATAAAGAAGTATGGGGTTTGGGGTTTGATGATATTTGTTATGATTCCGTTGCCAGTTACTGGAGCCTATATTGGAACGATTGCGGCTTATATTTTTGGAATTAGTTATCGTAAATCATTAATTGCAATTAGTGGTGGCATAACTATTTCATCTGCTATTGTGGCTTTATTTATGTACTTTATATAAGTTTCTTTTATAGGCTGCTAAAAACTTATAGAAGCAACTAAAACTTTATATTTGCCTTAAAATGAAGGGAAAGAAAACAGCACTTATTATTTTGGATGGATGGGGGCATGGTGATAAAACAAAATCGGATGCCATACATAATTCAAATACTCCTTTTATAGATTCTTTATATGAGAATTATCCTAACTGTGAGTTAAAGACTTTTGGTGAGCATGTTGGACTACCCAAAGGTCAAATGGGTAATTCTGAAGTTGGACATTTAAATATTGGAGCTGGAAGAATTGTGTATCAGGATTTGGCAAAAATCAATATTGCTTGTGAGGATAATTCCATTGCTGAAATGGAAAATTTGAAGGCCTCTTTTTCTTATTCAAAGAATAATAATAAAGCACTTCATTTAATTGGTTTAGTGTCTGATGGAGGAATTCATTCTCATCAAAATCATTTATATAAATTGTGTGAGCTAGCTAATAAAGCAGGAGTTGAAAAAGTATTTGTTCATGCTTTTACGGATGGTAGAGATTGCGACCCAAAAAGTGGAAAAGGATTTATTAAGAAGCTGGAACAAAATTTATTTGGAGCTAAGATCGCTTCCGTTTGTGGCAGGTATTACGCAATGGATAGAGATAAAAGATGGGAAAGAGTAAGGTTAGCTTACGATTTGCTTACAGGAGGGATAGGAGAATCTTCTAAAAATCTTACTGAAAGTATCCAAAACTCTTACAATAATGGAATTACAGATGAATTTATAAAGCCAATTATTAGTGTAGACGAAACCCGAAATCCGATAGCAACTATAAATGAAGATGATGCAGTAATTTGTTTTAATTTCAGAACAGATAGATGTAGGGAAATTACAACAGTACTTACCCAAAATAATATGCCAGATTTTGAAATGAATACCCTAAATCTTAATTATACCACCATGACTAATTACGATTCTTCTTACCAAAAGGTGAATGTAATTTATAATAGAGCTAATATTAAAAATACTTTGGGTGAGGTTTTAGAGAAAAATAATAAAACGCAAATTAGAATTTCAGAAACTGAGAAATATCCACATGTTACTTTCTTCTTTTCAGGTGGAAGGGAAACGGAATTTGTTGGAGAGAAACGGATAATGGTCAATTCCCCAAAAGTTGCTACTTATGATTTGCAACCTGAAATGAGTGCACTTGAAGTCACGGCAGCTATAGTTACAGAACTAGAAAAAGGGGAAACAGATTTTTTCTGTTTGAATTTCGCAAACCCGGATATGGTAGGTCATACTGGAAATTACAATGCTATTGTAAAAGCAGTAGAAATATTAGATAATTGCACTAAGCAAGTTGTTGAAGCAGGATTAAAAAATGATTATGCTTTAATCATTATTGCTGATCATGGAAATGCTGATTTTGCAGTAAATGAAAATGGAACTCCTAATACAGCACATAGTACAAATATGGTGCCTTGCTTTGCTCTTAACTCAGGATTTAATAATATACAAAACGGAAAACTAGGAGATATCGCGCCTACAATACTTAAAATAATGGATGTAGAATATCCATTAGATATGACTGGAAAAATCTTAATAAAATAAAAAAATGGAACACATAAACAATTACATAAACGAAAACAAGGACCGATTTATCAATGAATTAATTGAGCTTTTAAAAATACCATCTATCTCAGCCGATCCTGCTTATAAAGCGGATGTACTAAACTGTGCGGATGCGGTAGCAAAAGCAATGAAAGATGCAGGAGCAGATAATGTTGAAATCTGTAAAACAGTAGGTTATCCTATCGTTTACGGAGAAAAAATTATTGATGAAAATTTACCAACAGTTTTGGTGTATGGCCATTATGATGTCCAACCTGCTGACCCTTTAGAGCTATGGACTAGTGGACCATTCGATCCAGTAGTTAAAAAGACGGATACTCATCCTGAAGGAGCGATTTTTGCAAGAGGGGCTTGTGATGATAAGGGACAATTTTATATGCATGTAAAGGCATTTGAACTGATGATGAATACCAATACTTTGCCTTGTAATGTGAAGTTTATGATTGAAGGAGAAGAAGAGGTAGGGTCTGACAATTTGGGTCTTTTTGTAAAAGAAAATAAAGAAAAATTAAATTGTAATGCTATATTAATTTCTGACACTGGAATTATTGCAAACGATACACCATCAATCACAACTGGGCTAAAAGGATTAAGCTATGTTGAGGTGGAAGTAACAGGACCAAATAGAGATTTACATTCAGGATTATATGGTGGGGCAGTAGCTAATCCTATAAATATTCTATGTGAAATGATTGC
>CATIQX010000007.1 GCA_949531795.1 Cryomorphaceae bacterium
ATATAAGGAAGAAAAAATATCAGATATGACCTTTGCAAGTCAAACGCGTGATATTGATTTAATTATAGGAGGACATACACATACCTTCTTAAAAAAGCCCGTCAAGCAGCTTAACATAGACCAAAAAGAAGTGCTAATCAATCAAGTTGGATGGGCAGGAATTAACATTGGCAAGATTGATTATCATTTTAGTCAAAATGATAGTTTAAAAAAAGTTTTTGGAAGATCAATATTTATTAAAAATGGCTATGAAAATGCATAATAATATGACTTTTAAAAAGTTTTAAACAAAATCCTTTACCTGATAATCTTACTCTGTAAAAAAAAATACAAAGTCAAGTGCAAATTTTCTTTTTTATTAACGATAAGTTCTTCATATTTGCTCAAACCTAAAAGCTAAAGACCAGAACTTAAAACGAATTACTAAAAGACAAATCAAGACCACAAAATGCAAGAAAAAAGTTATCAAGACGTTTGGAATAACTGCCTAACTATCATCAGAGACAATGTAACCGCACAAAACTTTAAGACCTGGTTCAAGCCAATTAAAGCAGTTGCACTTGAAGGGAAAACACTGACCATACAGGTTCCTAGTCAGTTTTGTTTTGAATGGTTAGAAAAGCATTATCTTACTCTTATGAAAAAAACAATCATGAGAGAAATAGGAAAAGATGCTAAATTAGAATACAATATCTTACTCGAAAACTCTTCAGACAAGAAACCATACATATCTAAAGTACCAAGTAGTGGACAAGCTGATGTGAAAAACAATCCTATTAGCATACCCATGAGCATGAATAGCTCTTCCATAAGGAATCCTTTTATAATTCCTGGTTTACAAAAAATAAATATAAACCCTCAATTAAACGAGTCATACACTTTTGACGCTTACATTGAAGGTGAATGTAATCGTTTAGCTCGCTCTGCAGGATTTGCAGTTTCACAAAACCCTGGAGGAACATCTTTCAATCCACTATTTATTTATGGATCAGGAGGACTTGGGAAAACTCACTTAGCAAATGCTATCGGTATTGAGGTGAAAAATAATCATCCTGAAAAAATTGTATTATATGTTTCTGCTGACAAATTCTTAACACAATTTGTTGACGCAATTAAGGACAATAAGAGAAATGACTTTGTCCACTTTTACCAATCCATTGATGTATTAATTATTGATGATGTACAATTTCTTTGTGGCAAAGAAAAAACACAAGATGTCTTTTTCCATATTTTTAATCACCTACACCAAAACAAGAAACAAGTTATCTTAACCTCCGACAAAGCTCCTGTCGATATTATTGGAATGGAACAAAGATTATTATCCCGTTTTAAATGGGGACTTTCAGCTGACTTACAGTCACCCGACCTAGAAACAAGATTAGCTATCTTAAAAAAGAAAATCAAAAAAGATGGTATTGATATACCATATGAAGTGGTAGAATATATCGCTTACTCTATCACTACAAATGTTAGAGAATTGGAAGGCGCATTAATTTCATTATTAGCCCAATCCTCTTTGAATAGAAAAGAAATTACAATTGATCTAGCTAAAAATATGCTAGATAAATTTGTGAAAAATACTGTAAGAGAAGTATCTATTGATTATATCCAAAAAGTTGTTTGTGATTATTTTGACATTCCTATTGAAACTATGAAATCAAAAACTAGGAAAAGAGAAATTGTACAATGTCGTCAATTAGCAATGTATTTTTCCAAGCAAATGACTAAAAACTCTTTAGCTATGATTGGAAAACATTGCGGCAACAAAGACCATGCTACTGTATTACATGCCTGTAAAACAGTCAACAACTTAGCAGACACCGACAAACGTTTCAAGGGATATATTTCTGATATTGAGAAAAAGTTAACGCTTTCATAAACTATGAAAATCCTAATGGTTTGTTTAGGAAATATTTGCCGTTCACCACTTGCAGAAGGAATACTCTGGTCGAAAGGAAAACATCTTAATCTAAAAGTAGATTCAGCTGGAACAGCTGCATATCATGTTGGAAAACAAGCTGACATCCGATCCATTGATATTGCTGAGAAATATGATATTGACTTAAGAAAACAAAGAGCTAGACAGTTTAGTAGGGCAGATTTTGATGAATTTGATGTCATATACGCTATGGATACCAATAATTACGCTCACCTCATTAGTTTAGCCTCTTCTGAGACAGAACGGAATAAAATAATAATGATTTTGAACGAAATTAATCCAAATTCTTACCAGTCAGTTCCAGACCCATATTATGGTGGAAAGAATGGCTTTCAAGAAGTATACAACATGCTTGATAAAGCATGTGAAAAAATAATAGAAAACATTGAATAAAGGAAAGTTATATCTAATACCAACAGTTTTAAGTGACGACACACAAGAATTGGTTTTACCAACCATCATCACGAATCACATTAAAGAGATTAATATTTTTATTGTTGAAAATATAAGAACCGCTAGAAGACATATTAAAAAAATATATAGAGAAAAAGATATTGACAACACAACTTTCTATGCATACGGGAAGCATGATAAACTTAGCTTAGAAGATGATTTTCTACCACATATTTTAAATGGTGAAAATGTCGGAATACTCTCAGAAGCTGGCTTACCATGTATTGCTGATCCTGGCTCAAAAATTGTAGCATATGCCCATGATTTCCATATTGATATAGTACCTTTAGTTGGCCCATCATCTATACTACTTGCGTTAATGAGCTCTGGAATGAATGGACAAAATTTTTCATTTACAGGATACTTACCAATTGATAAAGGAGAACGCAAAAAAGTAATTCGTAATTTAGAAAGTGTAGCAAAAAAGAATGGACAAACTCAAATTTTCATGGAGACTCCTTACAGAAATAATCAACTATTAGATACTTTGAAAGCACAATGCAATAACAAAACAAGATTATGTATTGCTGCAAATATTACTTCAAAAAATGAATTTATTCAAACTAAAACTATTGAAGAATGGAAACAAACAAAATTAGATATACACAAACAACCAGCTATATTTCTAATCTGTTAAACAAGAATTTTTATTCCCACAATTTAGCGTAAGTAATTTTCTATCTTTACCAAATGGATAGAATACAAGATATAATTAAAAAACTTCCAAAACCCTTAAGAAATAAATACCTTATTATCTTTTTATTTTTTATTTTATGGATCATATTTCTAGATGATTATAATCTAATTAATCAAAGTAAAATCAAGAATACAGTTGATGATTTAAAAAGTCAAAAAGAATTCTATATTAAAGAAATAAAATCAGATAGTACTGAATTATATCTACTACAAAATGATCCTACTGAGCAGGAAAGATTTGCTAGAGAAAAGTTCTTAATGAAAAAAGAAAATGAAGACATATTCATTATAAGAGAAAAAGAAAATGAGTAAATTATTTTCAGCATTTAATGCTGCAACAAAAAGAGAATGGACTGATAGAATAACCGCTGACCTTAAAGGAGCTGACTATAATGAAAAATTAGCTTCAAACATCCAAGGAATTGAGATTTCTCCAATTTATCATGCTAATGATAATATTCCTATTTTCAATAGCTCTTTTCCAGAACATTGGGAATGCTATCAGCTTATTAATGCAAAAAATGCAAAAGAAGGAAATAAAAGAGCATTAGAAGCCTTACAAAACGATGTAAGTGGCTTGTGCTTTACTAACCCAAACAACCTGGTAGTTTTACTAAAAGATATTGAAATAGAATACATACGAATTGACTTTAAAGATTATGATGCCACATTTATAAATCAATGGGAGGAATACTCAAAAGGAAAAAAGATTAAAGGAGCTTTTCACGGAACAGAAAACACATCTCTATTAAGCACCATTTTTGGGGAAGGAAAATCAGCTAAAGAAGAGATCGCTAATGCTTTTGAGAAAGGGATTGCTAAGAAAAAAGATATCCAATTTCACTTTGAAATAAATAGTAACTATTTTTTAGAGATTGCTAAACTTAAAGCATTTAGAATACTCTGGGAGCAAAAAACAGGTACTACTCCATTTATTTTTGCCTCAAGTTCACTAAATAATAAAGAACAAAAATATGCTTATAATAATATTCTTAGAAGTACTACAGAATGTATGTCTGCAATTTTTGGAGGAGCCGATGCAATTATGATTAACTCTTACAACCATAGCTTTGAAATGGCAACAGAGTTTTCCGAAAGAATTGCACGAAATCAGCAGACTATACTTAGGAAAGAAAGTTATCTAGATAAAGTAAGTGACCCAACAAAAGGGGCATATTATATTGATTATTTAGTAAATGAATTATTAAAAGAGTACAGCCTAAAAAATACTAAAGAAGAAAAAATAAATAACAAACCGAACTGGATAAGCCCTGAGCAAATTGAAATTAAAAGTCAATATACAAAACAAGATATTAAAGAAGTTAGGCACGTTAATTTTGTTGCAGGCATAGCGCCAAATTTAAGAGGTCCTTATTCTACTATGTATGTTATGCGCCCTTGGACAATCAGACAATATGCAGGATTTTCAACAGCAGAAGCGTCCAACAAGTTCTATAGAAAAAACCTAGCTGCTGGCCAAAAAGGACTTTCTGTAGCTTTTGATTTAGCTACTCATAGAGGATATGATTCCGACCATGAGAGAGTAGTTGGAGATGTAGGTATGGCAGGAGTTGCTATTGATTCTGTTGAGGATATGAAAATTCTATTCAATCAGATTCCATTGAATAAAATGTCTGTTTCAATGACTATGAATGGAGCAGTTCTACCCATTTTAGCCTTTTATATTGTAGCAGCTCAGGAACAGGGAGTATCATTAGAAGAACTTTCAGGAACTATACAAAATGATATTCTAAAAGAATTTATGGTGCGTAATACTTATATCTATCCGCCACAACATTCTATGCGTATTATCTCTGATATTTTTGAATACACTTCAAATAATATGCCAAAATATAATAGTATTTCTATTTCAGGTTATCACATGCAGGAAGCAGGCGCAACAGCTGATATTGAGTTAGCTTACACTCTAGCTGATGGATTAGAATATATAAAAACAGGAATTGCTTCAGGAATGGAAATTGATACGTTCGCACCAAGATTATCTTTCTTTTGGGGAATAGGAATGAATCACTTTATGGAAATTGCTAAAATGAGAGCAGCAAGAATGCTTTGGGCAAAAATGGTAAAAGAATTCAATCCAAAAAATCCAAAATCATTAGCCTTGCGCACGCATTGCCAAACAAGTGGATGGAGTCTAACTGAGCAAGATCCGTTTAATAATATTACCCGAACATGTATTGAAGCAATGGCAGCTGTAATGGGTGGAACACAAAGCTTACACACCAATGCTTTAGATGAGGCTATTGCATTACCGACAGATTTTTCTGCAAAAATTGCTAGAGACACTCAAATATATTTACAGGAAGAAACAGGGATTTGCAATACAGTTGACCCTTGGGGAGGCTCCTACTATGTTGAGAAATTAACACAAGAAATAGCAGAAAAATCTTGGAAACACATTCAAGAGATAGAAGAACTTGGTGGTATGACAAAAGCGATTGAGACAGGAATTCCAAAGATGAGAATTGAACAAGCTGCTGCAAGGAAACA
>CATIQX010000008.1 GCA_949531795.1 Cryomorphaceae bacterium
ATTGCTACTAAAACTAACAGGATTACCACTCTCATACCAAGAATAAATATAACCAGGAGTACCGCCAGCTGAAGAACCAACAACAACGCCAGAACTACCACCATAACAAATAGCAACTTCAGAAGAAGCTAAAGCCTGTAAAGGAAATCCAGGTGCTGAAATAGTTACTGGAACTTCCAGCAAACAGCCAGAAGAGTTGTCAACAACAGTAACGATATGAGGTCCAGCACTTACATTACTAAAAAAAGTATCTAACGGATGAGCACTAGTATTTAAAACGCCGTCTAAATAAAAATCATAAAGCAATACATTAGTATAATCCTCAACAGAAACTTGGACTGAACCATCTGTATCGTCCCAACAATTGATATTATTATTTGAAATTGAAAAATAAATTGGTGAAATGGTATCGGAAGATAATGAATTTTCAGCGCATGTAGACTCTGAAGTTAAATAAAAATATTTAATACCGCCAACAAGAGATGAGGCAGGAACTACATCTGATTCATAAGGATAACTAACATCGGATAAGATAGTGTAAGGACCTCCAATATTTACAGATCCATAAATGTGATAGACTGTTGATGAACTAGCACCAACACTTGAATTCCAGTTAAAAGTAACATCTCCATTAGGGGATTCCCAAGCACATTCAAAATCAGGAGCAGGTAAAGAATCAGCTGCAGTAACTTCAATGGTAATAGTTGCAATTGTAATTGCATTAGCAGGGCAAAAATCATCAAACGCTTTAATTGCAAAAGTGTATGTGTTAGAGGTAATCCCACAACCAGCATCAGTCGCAACATGGCTACAAGCCGTTTGCCACTCAAAGACCCCCTCTACAAGCTGAAGTCCGGTTATTGGGGGTGCTAAACCAGAAGTATTAACAAAAGTAGCGCAAGGAGGATTATCACAAAGAGTATTTGTAATGTAATCATCAGCTACTTGGCCTCCTGAAATTTCAAGAGTAACATCCTGCATTAATCCATTAGCATATAAATCATTATCAGTAGCAGTAATATTAAACGTAACTAGGTCTCCTGCTGAAACACTTTGAAAAAATATAGAGGGTGGTGAAGTGTTCAAAATAGGAGGAAGATTAATGGCTCCATTAGTTAAAACAGGGCAGGCAATTAAAACAGACTGAATTTCTCTATAAATTGAAGCAACTTTTTGACCACACTTGAATGCATCAACCCTTATTACAGAAGAAAAATTACCAGCTATATTTGATGCATAATTAATCTCTCCTGTTTGTGCATTAAGTGTAACTCCTCCTGGTAAAGGATTATTAAAAGTATAAGGTGCAACAAAAGGAATAGGTAAAGGGTTTACTCCAGGATTATAAGCAGTTCCAAAAGCAATGTCATCTAAAGGTTCATCCCAAGAATATGACAAACTATCTAATTCCAAATCAGAAGCGTTTGGCGTGTAAGAAAAAGAATAACCAATACATATAATTGTTTTAGGACTTTCATTAAATTTTGGAGAGCTATCATAACACGGGTCAGCAGGCAAAACATTACCACTAACATCTGTAAAAGGAAACATAGAAGCTCTTAAAGTAAATCCCTCACCTGGATTTGCTGGAGTTTGTATAACTAAATTAGATATTGCTCCATTTCTACAACAAGAATCCCATGTAAAAAACCAACCAGTAGCAGGAGGTATTCCTGGTAAAGCAATAGGCTGTGATTCATAAAGATATTCTTCAACTGCACCAACAGGATTTGTGTTACAATCTAAACAGGCATTACCGCTATTAACAGCATCCCCTAGAGGTGAAATATCAGTACTAGACACATAATCAAGACTAATATTGGATATTGGATTTGCCCCACCATCCCAAACATCTATTGTCTGTGCAAAAGTAGAAAGTGTAGTACCATCACAGTCACGATAAACTTTCATTTTAAAAATATACTTACCAACATCTGGGTTAGTAGGATCTTTTATACACTCCCATGTAATTTCACCTCCCATAATGTGAGTTGCATGAGTACTAACAAAAGCAAATAACACAAGTATTAATAGTATAATTTTTTTCATATCATTCGTATTTTCTACAAAAATACAAAATTATCAGCTTAAATCGATAGTATTTTTCTGCAATCTTAGGTACTCAAACAGCAAAAAAGAAAATGCAATAGCTAATCCAATTTATATTAATAACATTAATAATCTATTTGTCACAAAAAAAATACAAACAAGCGGTATTCAATTTAGATATAAACGTACTTTTGAAATTCTAAAAAATATTATGGAAGACTATTTACAAAAATTAAACCCAGAACAGAAACTAGCTGCTCAACACCTTAAAGGCCCCTTAATGGTGATTGCAGGCGCAGGTTCAGGTAAAACAAGAGTCCTTACTTATCGCATTGTTCACTTGCTAAAAACAGGAGTTAATCCACACAATATTTTATCATTAACCTTTACCAATAAAGCATCCAAAGAGATGCGAAACAGAATAGAAAATATTGTAGGACAAAATAATGCAAGGAGTCTTTGGATGGGTACATTCCACTCAGTATTTTCAAAAATATTACGCTTTGAATCTGATAAATTAAACTATCCTTCCAATTTTACAATTTATGATACTGATGATTCCAAAAGTTTAGTTAGAAGTATCATAAAAGAACTAAATTTAGATAAAGATATTTATAAGGTTGGCGTGATCCGAAATAGAATTTCTTCTTTAAAAAATAACTTCATTACACCAGTTGGGTACGCAAATAAAGCAGAATTATTACAAACTGATAAAATTGCAAAGCGAACAGAATTTGGAAGGATCTATCAAACATACGTTCAAAGATGTGAAAAAGCTTCAGCCATGGACTTTGATGATTTACTATTAAAAACCTATCAACTACTAGACAATCATCCAGATGCTTTATTAAAGTACCAGCAGAAATTCAAATACATATTAATTGACGAGTATCAGGACACCAATCACATTCAATACCTGATTATTAAAAAACTTGCTGCCCTTAACGAAAACATATGCATTGTTGGTGATGATGCACAAAGTATTTACGCATTTAGAGGCGCTAATATTCAGAATATTCTCAACTTTAAGCTAGACTATCCTGATTTCAAAACCTATAAACTAGAACAGAACTATCGATCTACTTCCACTATAGTTGAGGCCGCTAACAGCATAATAAAAAATAATGAAAAACAACTTGAGAAAAATATTTGGACCAATAACAGTAAAGGCCATAAAATAATTGTTTGCAAAACAGGTTCAGACAATGACGAAGGAAGATTGATTGCAAACACAATTGGTGATATTGAAATGCGCGAACAAGCTCAACATAAAGAATTTGCAATTTTATACAGAACAAATGCTCAGTCAAGGGCTTTTGAAGAATCATTACGAAAAAGAAACATAGCTTACAAAATTTATGGTGGACTTTCGTTTTACCAAAGAAAAGAAATAAAAGATTTACTTGCTTATTATCG
>CATIQX010000009.1 GCA_949531795.1 Cryomorphaceae bacterium
GAAAAACATTCAGCTATATACCAAATAAAAAATACGGTAACTCCAACTCAGGTAATTCATGGCGATAAGGATTTGAGAGTACCTTTTACTCAAGGTCAAGAGTTTTATAGAGCACTGAGCCGATTAGGGGTAAGTACAGAAATGATAGTGTATCCTAGAACTCCCCATAGCCCTAGAGAACCCAAGTTGCTGATGGATGTTTCTGAAAGAATTTTAAAATGGTTTGAAGAATATATGCCTAAATAACTTGGACAGAACCCAAGTATTTTAATGATTGTAAAAATTACAATTGGGTTTTAGAAATACTTTTTATAAATAAGGTTTTTTATGTATTGGGGTTGTAAATTATTTTTTAGATTTTTATTGGAAGACCCGTTTACTCAATAATTTCGTAGTTTATATTGAGTTTACGAAAAGCTCTTAAAGCAGATCCAAAATTTTTATCTTCAATCTCAATATCTACAGGATCTCCTTCTAACATTATATCAGTAAGTTCAATTGATAGGGATTTTTCAATATTAGATGAAATCGCTGTAATACATTCTGCTATTGCTCTTTTATCTGGTCTATGCGCATCACAAGACAATAAGTTTAATTTCATTACAATGATTTGATATATGCAATATACTTGATTTGATTAATTCTAGATTATAATTGCTATACTTTGTGTTCTTTTTTATTATTAATAAATTTCTTCTAATTTTCCTTTGTAATATTATTGAATGTTTAAATGCATATCTTTGTAAAGTATTGAAAAACATCTAATAAAAGATGTTTTTATTAATTTCCATTTGTCCATTATTTTTAATTAATTACTATTAAATGTAAAAAATTGAGTCTTAACTTATGACAAGAAAATTAATTACTCTTATTGCTATTCTTTTTTCAAGTGTATTAATTGCACAGGATAATTTCGTTTCTACATGGGCAGTTGGTTCTGGCTCTTTTGAACTTCCACTAAAAGATTACACCAATATTACTATTAATTGGGGGGACGGTGGATCTACTTCCACTCATACAAATGCTGCATTTCCAACTCACACTTACAGTTCTGCAGGTACTTACACAATTACTGTTGCGGTAAACGATGCAGGAAAAGATATTGGAGAAATGTACATGAACAATAATCATGCTTCTAGAACACTTATTAGAACCATAACAAATTGGGGAGAAGGGAAATGGGAGAGTTTTGATCGTTCTTTTAGGGGAGCTACTAATTTAACTATTCCAGCTACTGATGAGCCAGATCTTTCATTAGGACCCTCCATGGATCTTGCTTTTCATAATTGTAATAGTTTAGTGGGAACCACTTTAAACGATTGGAACACCGCAGCAGTGACTTCAATGGTAGCTATGTTTCAAGCTACTGCTAACTTTAATGGAAATATAGGAAGTTGGAATACCGCATCAGTTACTAATATGGACTACATGTTTTCATATACTAATTCTTTCAATCAAGATATTTCTTCTTGGAATACCGCTGCAGTAACTAGAATGCAAAACATGTTTTTTTATGCTGTTGCTTTTAATCAAGATATCAATACTAGTGGGAGCTCATGGAATACCGCTGCAGTTGATAATATGTATGAGATGTTTAAAGGAGCTACTTCTTTTAACCAAGATATTTCTTCTTGGAATACTGCTGCAGTTACTAATATGGGCTCCATGTTTTATGGTGCTACTTCTTTTAACCAAAATATCAATACTAGTGGAAGCTCTTGGAATACCGCTGCAGTGAC
>CATIQX010000010.1 GCA_949531795.1 Cryomorphaceae bacterium
ACTCACATCCCAAGAACTAATGTCTTGATTGAAAGCATCAGCATAATAAAACATCCCGCTCATATCCGTCACATTAGTAGTAACGACTTTGGTAACATCTTCTGCTACCATAGCATAAAGCATCGTTGAATCGACTACTAAATAAGTGACACTATCCAATTCGTAACTTTCACCAACTACCGCACCAATTGTTGCTTTTATAGTTACTCCATTCTCATCTAAAACTAGGGGATCAATGTGACAGCCATTTTCATCCACGGTATCACCTTCAGGTGAATCCGCGCAAGTATCATCAGCATCGGCTACACCGTCTCCATCAGCATCTAGCACTGTGGTAGAATCCTCATCTTCGCTACAAGCATTGAATAAGACAAGTGAACAAAGAATACTTAAGAAGAGGAATTGTTTAAAGTTTTTCATAATGGTCATATAAATGAACAGCAAAACAACTAAATATTTAAATTAAGCACAAAATAAGTTAACCAAATTATATTGAGACTATTATTCAAACACCAAAACAACCTTTCCAAACAGTAAAACCATATCCTTATATCTCACAGGTTTATCAAAGGATTTAACAATAGCATCTCTTACGTTATTTGTCTCTAAGAACATCTTCCTTTGAGTATATCTTCAAGTTCTTTGTCTGAGTATTGATCTATGCTTTGAACAATCTCTACTTTAAAATCATTGGCTACGGGTTCTTCTATTATCTTTTTAGGAAGAGTATATCTTAAACTTATTTCTATTAGACGTAACTTCTCTGCCTTTGACAATTCTTCTAGTTTGACACTTTGAAGAGTGTCAACTAATAATCCTTTTAGCCTTTCTCTTATTTTTGAAGTTATCTTTCCTTCGCCTCTTTTAGTTGTTTTACCAAATTGGTTACCTTCTTGAAATGGCATATGTTATTTTATGATTTTTTAACTGCTATATTATGATGAGAATAATCTTTACCCAAATGCCTACACAAATGGTAAAGTTCTTTTTTAGATTTAATTTCTCCTACATTTCTAAGCATATTTTCTTTCAATTTTAGGGTTTTTTCTAACTTTTTCCTTGTGATATTTTTACCCTCAATTACTAAGTAGATAGAACTACCTATGGATTTATTTGTGGATGATACCCCAAATACTTTTTTGATCCCTTTTACATCTACAATTTTATTAATCACCCTATCCAAATATGAATAACTAATTTTATAATCTGTACTAAAAGAAAGTTGATAATTCCATTTGCCGATCTTGAGTAAACCATTTAAATATTCTGTTGATTGATTTATCATATCTAATTATTAATACTTCCCAATTGCCTTTGTTAGATTTTTGGATTTATCACTAGACACACCTTTGGTAAGATTTAAAAAGACACACTTCCCCTTACCCGTCAATAAAACGAAATGTGCCTCTAGAATTAAACTTTGCCTCCGTTGAGTTTCCGTTTCACCCTAGACTTAACGCTACAACTACACAACAATGCGTCAATCTGTAAACTCTTAGATACATATATAGTTTGTATCCCCCGCTAGGCGTTTTACTTGCACCTGCCTCGCTCATTCTGCTGTTTTCTATGAGCATTAATTAAATGTCAGCCGAAAAGTATCTAGCCAAAAAACTAACAAGTTCAGAATTATGTTTCTGATACCTATATAACGTAGGATCAATTTAATTTTTGAGATTCCAAATGAAAAAAGTTTTCCACATTTGATTTGGAACTTTAATAGATCAGGGTGTTGATCTATTAAATAAGCAGTTATCTCGATATATAAATTCAAAAAAGGTTCAAAAAATTATTTAACAAATCAAGTGATTTAGAATAACTGCCAAATAACTGCCAAGAAATAAGTAGATTTAAAAGTAATTTCTGCTAATAAAAAAAGCAGTTAATCACTTAACTGCTTTTTGAAGGGTGGAAGACCGGACTTGAACCGGCGACCTCCTGAACCACAATCAGGCGTTCTAACCAACTGAACTACAACCACCATTTAT
>CATIQX010000011.1 GCA_949531795.1 Cryomorphaceae bacterium
AAAGATTTTTACAAAGATTATAACGCTTCAGTTGATGAAGAATTGTTTGGATCAATGTTAGAGATGTACTACTACAATGTACCTAAAACACAACACGCTCCTTTGTTTAAGAAAATTGAAAATCAATTATTTGGTTTCAAAAAATTAGATTTTGGATGGTATGCTAAAAATACATTTAGAAAATCAGTATTTTCTTCAAGAGAGAAATTCTTTACTTTCTTAGAAAATCCTACTACTTCTAAAATTGAGAGAGATCCTGCTTACAAAACGATAATGTCAATATACAACCAATACATTGAGCAAATTTCACCTAGAAGAACTAAAGTGAGAAAGGACTTAACAAAAGGAAATAGATTATTTATTGCAGGATTAAGAGAAATGAATCCTGATAAAAATTACTACCCAGATGCTAACTCAACTATGAGAGCAACTTATGGAAATGCGGGAGACTACAATCCAGGTGAGGCAATGCATTATGACTACTACACTACTATTGATGGTATTATGCAAAAAGAAGATGCTACAAATGAAGAGTTTCAAGTACCCGCAAGACTGAAAGAGTTATATGAAATTGGTGATTATGGGCAATATGGAGATAAAGATGGTAACTTGAGAATTAACTTCATTTCAAACAATGACATTACGGGTGGTAACTCAGGCTCTCCAGTAATTAACGCCTGGGGAGAGATTGTTGGGACTGCTTTTGATGGTAACTGGGAATCAATGAGTGGAGATATTGCTTTCGAAAAAGAAGTGCAAAGAACTATTTCTGTTGATATCAGATATACAATGTTCATTATTGATAAATTTGCTGGAGCAACTCACTTAATTAATGAGATGACTATGGCTCCTAAGCATGCTGAAAAAATGACAGAAGAAGAATTAGCGACTGCAGCCATGGAAGCTTCTTTAGAAGACCCAAATACTATTGTTAAAGAATTAGATCTAAAAGACTACTTAGGCTCTAAATTACCTGTATTTGATATGCATTCATTTGGATCAGCTTTTGATATGGCTGTTGAGCAATATGGATCAAGTAAAGAACAAAGGTTCTGGTGGCACGGAAATGTGTACACGACCGAGAAAAGATAATCTAACTTATATATTAAAGAAACCCCACCAATTTGGTGGGGTTTCTTACATTTAAGACAAATGAGAAAACAGTTTAGTATGCTCTAATGTTATTTCCTTCCATATAATTCATAAAGGCCTTATTTACCACCTTAACACCTCCTGGTGTTGGATAGTTTCCTGTAAAGTACCAATCCCCTTTATGGTCAGGACAAGATGCATGTAAATCAGAAATAGATTGGTAAATAATTTCCACCTTAGCCTTTGTATTTTTAGGAGTTAACAATTCACCAATCTTAACTGAAATCTCCTCTGCAGTAAAAGGATTGTATATTTCCTGAATATAATTTACCATTTCCTCTTTTGATAAAAATGCTTGTGCTTTACATTTATCATAGACAGTTGTAAGAATATGCTCTTGCTTAGTATCTTTCAACAATTCAACAGCTGCATTAAAGGCAATAAAATCACCCATTTTTGCCATATCAATGCCGTAGCAATCAGGATACCTAATCTGTGGTGCTGATGAAACAACAATAATTTTTTTAGGTCCTAATCTATCTAAAATTCTAATAATAGATTGCTTTAATGTTGTTCCTCTTACGATACTATCATCAATCATTACTAAATTGTCAGTAGGCTTCACTGTTCCATAAGTAATATCATAAACATGAGCTACTAAATCGTTCCTGCTTTCGTCGGAGGCAATAAATGTTCTCAACTTAGCGTCTTTAATTGCAATTTTTTCAGCTCTTGGAGAAATTTCCATAATTTTTGAAATTTCATCATGACAAGGCTTATCTCCTAATTCCTGAATCTTTTTTGTTTTTACTTTGTTTAAATAAGCATGACACCCTTTTAATAGTCCAAAATACGAAACCTCTGCAGTATTTGGAATATAAGAAAATACTGTGTTTTTTACATCATTATCAATTGATTCTAATACCTTTGGGAAAATACGCCTACCAAGCTCTAGCCTCTCCTTATAGATGCCAGCATCATTTCCTCTTGAAAAATAAATACGCTCAAACGAACATGATTTCCTTTCTAACGGCTCTCTTACTTGTTTTTCTTCAACCTTGCCATCTTTTTTAATAATAAGAGCATGTCCTCTTTTTATTTCCTTAACATCATCAATATTTACATCAAAAGAAGTTTGTATTACAGACCTTTCAGAAGCAACTACAACAATTTCATCATCTTTGTAGTAATATGCTGGACGTATTGCATTTGGATCTCTCAATGCAAAAGCATCCCCATGTCCCATTAGTCCACACATAACATAACCTCCATCCCAGTATTTTGCAGATTGAGTTAAGATATCTTGAACATCTAATTCATCTTCAATTACATTTGTAATCTCCTTTTTAGTGAACTTATCATTGTGTTTGTAGTAAATTTCATCATTTGCTTCATCCAAGAAATGCCCAATTTTCTCCAAAATAGTTACTGTATCTGCTTTCTTTTTAGGGTGCTGACCCAAATCAACTAATTGCTGAAAAAGCTCATCAACATTTGTCATGTTAAAGTTTCCTGCCAAAACTAAGTTTCTAGTTTTCCAATTACTTTGTCTTAAAAAAGGATGGCATTGTTCTATTGTGTTCCCGCCAAAAGTACCGTAACGCAAGTGCCCTAAAAATAACTCACCTGTAAAAGGCATGTTTTCTTTCATCCACTGAGGATCTTTTAATTTTTCTGGATCATTCTTCTCTAACTCAATAAACCTTTTATTTACTTGCTTAAATACATCCTGAATTGGATTAGTTGCTACTGATCTTTTTCTACTAATATACCTTTTACCCGGATCAACATCTAACTTAATATTGGCCAATCCAACTCCATCTTGCCCTCTATTGTGTTGTTTTTCCATCAATAAATACATCTTGTTTAAGCCATAAAGTGAACTACCATATTTTTCTTGGTAATAAGATAAAGGCTTAAGTAATCTGAGCATTGCTACTCCACATTCATGTTTTATTGAATCACTCATGGTATTATTTTTAGGATTGCAAAATTACAGATTATTGCGCTAATATTTTCATTAATCCATTAATACCTGGGTTTGTAAAACTCACTCCATCCACCATTAGTGTTGGTATTACTCTTTTACCGTTATTTATTTGTTCAACTAGGGCAATAGCCTGCTGATTATCAGTAATATCAATATATTCAAATTCAACTCCTTTAGAGTCTAAAAATCTTTTTGCAGTTACGCAATCTGAGCACCAGTCGGCTCCATACAATTTAATGTTCATAATGATAAAATTTATAAGTTATTTCGTTTTGTATAATTGTGCATTCTTTGCAATGCGAAAGAAAGGTGAATTGATAATCAATATGTAAATCAAAGGAAATATTATCTGTTGTAAATAATCTGTCACATTCTAATTTTCCTTCTGGTGAAAATCTTTGAATTCTATATCTATTTTTCTCATCAGTAATAAAAAACCAAGAACCAGAACCAACTGTACCACTTAGCCATTGCGCTTTCTCAGGAATATTAATATCTTTCTTAAATTTCATAACTAAACGCTTTCAATACTAGTGAAATATGCTTTTATGTAGCTTTTCTTTATTTGCCTATAATTTTTCACCCCCACAACATAATAATTAGAATTTGCAATGCTAATATTTCGTTTAGGAGATGGGGACAAACAAAAAGGATATTTTAATCTAAATCTCGTAATCCAATGTGGTTTTGAAGCAAGCATTATTGAAGTAACAAATCTTGAGCAATTAGTACCTGTCAGAACTATTGGGCCATATGAAATTAATCCCATTTTTTGTATCTCTTTGGCTTTTTCATGAGCTTTATTGAAATCAATATTTTTTAAAATTGAAGCATATAATTTACCGTGTCCGTGCGTAGCCTTTAAATTAGATATCTCTAATAATATCTCCTCAATATTATCAATTGAATTATCTGAAATTATAGGTTTAGATTTTAGTAATATATCAGGGTCTGTTTCTAAGTCTCTTACTCTGCCAAATCCAAATGGACTATGATATCTACCAAAATCAAAATACTTTATTTGATTATTAGCTGAATTTACTAAAATTAAAGCTGAATGTCCTACTCTATATTTTCCATTAGTCGAAAGTACTTTATCATACCATGCACCGGCCGCTGCCACCATACCTTCAGGCCAGGCAAGTACGATTATAAAGTCTTTTTGCATTTTGTAAAAATAAAAAAAATAGCAAATTAATACATTGGAATACTTAAAACTTTAAAAGTTAAATATACTTTATATTACCTTTTTTATTTTCTCAATAATTTGAGAAACTGCAGGACATACTTCTACATTCTTTTCAGTTAATTTTAGTAACTGACTTTGTCTAATTCTATTTGTATGTGGGAATTCACGGCAGGCCTTTGGCCTAACTTCATAAATAGAGCAGCGGTTGTCGCTTCCTAAAAAAGTACAGGGGACAGATTTAAGAACATAATCCTTATCCTCATCCATTCTTAGGTGCTTACCTACAAATACTGATGGTTTTATTCTTAAATGATTAGCAATTCTACTAATGTCCTTATCCGTAAATAAAGGCCCTGTAGTGCTACAGCAGTTTGCACATTTTAAGCAATCGGTACATGAAAAAACCTCATCATGTAAAGGGTGAATAAGTTTATCCAACACTTTGGATTTTACTTTTTTTAAACGATTAAAAAACTTCTTATTTTCTTTGCGCTTTAATATCACTTGCTCTTTATGCTGAGCTAAATTCATTAACTTATTTTTCCATTATATAACTTAAGTGCTGCAGATAAAATGGTTATCGATTTCTGTAATGATTTTTTATTTAATACATAAGCAATACGTACTTGCTTTGTACCCATACTAGGAGTTGCATAAAAGCCAGCAGCAGGAGCTACCATGATAGTCTCTCCATCTAATTCAAAATCTTCCAGCAACCACTGAGCAAATTTATCAGCATCATCAACAGGAAGCTCTGCAATAGCATAAAAAGCACCAGTTGGCTTTGGGCAAAAAACACCTTCAATTTTATTTAATCCATCTACTAGAAGATCCCTTCTACTTACATATTCTGCGCTTACTTCTTCAAAATAAGAAATATCTGTTTTTAATGCTGCTTCGCCAGCAATTTGCCCAAATGTAGGTGGTGATAATCTTGCTTGTGCAAACTTCATTACAGCTGCCATTAATGCCTTGTTTTTAGAAACTATACAACCCACTCTAATTCCACACATAGAATATCTCTTTGAGGTAGAATCAATTACAATTGCATTATCTTTCAAGCCTTCAATATTCAACACTGAATGATGCACATTTCCATCATAAGCAAATTCACGATATACTTCATCAGCAATAAGAAACAAGTCATATTTTAACACTATATCCCTTAGGGTTTCTAATTCCTCTTTAGAATATAAATACCCAGTTGGGTTTCCGGGGTTACATATAAGGATAGCTTTAGTATTAGGTGTAATTAATTTTTCAAATTCTTGTATCTTGGGCAATGCAAAACCATCATGAATTGAGGTGGCAATTGGCTTAATCTTTACGCCTGCTGAAGTAGAGAAACCATTATAATTTGCGTAAAATGGTTCAGGAATAATAATTTCATCTCCATCATCAAGACAAGTATTTAAAGCAAACAAAAGCGCTTCAGAGCCTCCTGTTGTTACAATTATATCGTCATGATTAATTGCTATTCCTAAGTTTTGGTAATATTTAGCTAATCCTTTTCGATAACTCTCAAATCCTGCTGAATGAGAATATTCTACTACTTTATCAGAAAAATTATGTATTGCTTCTAAAGCCAATTCAGGAGTTTGAATATCAGGCTGACCAATATTTAAATGATAAACTTTTTTTCCATCTTTTTTTGCTTTTTCAGAAAATGGCACCAACTTTCTTATTGGTGACTCTGGCATATTAATTCCCTTCTTTGATATTTTTGGCATTATTGTAAAATTTTTATAAAAAAACACCCCCATAAATGAGGGTGCTAATGTCGTAATATATTTTGAATTGCTTATTTCTTTTCTAAAGGAGATCCTTCCGTTTTTCTTAATGGAGCAGTCTCTTCTTTTGGAGCAGGATTAACCTCTCCTTTAATTGTTAAGATAACGGGCTTCTTACTAGCATTAGTAGTTAAAGTAATTGTTTTTGTGAATTTCCCTACTCTATTAGTTGCATATTTTACACCAATTTCAGCTGTAACTCCAGGAGCAATAGGTTCTCTTGGCCAAGTTGGCACCGTGCACCCACAACTACCTTTTGCATTTTTAATTAGCAAAGGCTCAGTTCCATTATTTGTGAATACAAAACTTCTAGCACCATCAGCATTGTGCTCAATTGTTCCATAATCCATAACTTTCGATACAAAATCAATAGTTACATTCGTAGATTCTTCAGTTTTGGTTGCGTCTTTATTTATAACATTTTGAGCATTTACTAGCGTAAATCCTGTTACAATTATTAGAGATAAAAGTAATTTTCTCATTTCTTTTTTTTTAGTTAATTTTCAAATAATGAACGGCAAATTTAACAAAATATTTTATTTATACAAATAAGATATTACATGAAATCCTCAGAATATTAGAATGTGTAGATTTGCAATTTACAAATAAAACTTAAATGAGCATTCCAAAAACATACAACCCCAGAAATACTGAAGATAAATGGTACGCCCACTGGATTGAAAAAGGCTATTTTAATTCGACTCCTGATGAGCGTGAGGCTTATACTATTGTAATTCCTCCGCCAAATGTAACAGGTGTTTTACACATGGGGCACATGTTAAACAATACTTTGCAAGACGTGATGGTAAGGCGTGCTCGTATGATGGGGTTTAATGCTTGTTGGGTGCCAGGAACTGATCATGCTTCAATTGCCACTGAGGCAAAAGTAGTACAGAAACTAGCAAAAGAAGGTATCCAAAAAAATGACCTAACAAGAAATGAATTTTTAGAACATGCTTTTGATTGGAAAGAAAAACATGGGGGAATCATTCTGGAACAACTAAAAAAATTAGGAGCTTCATGTGATTGGAAGCGTACTAAGTTCACTATGGATGATGAAATGAGTGAATCTGTAATTAAAGTTTTTGTTGACTTACACCAAAAAGGACTTATTTATAGAGGTGTGCGTATGGTAAATTGGGATCCATCAGCACAAACAGCTTTGTCAGATGAAGAGGTAATACATAAAGAAGTAAATTCAAAACTTTACTATATTAAATATAAAATTGAAGGA
Source organism: Cryomorphaceae bacterium (assembly GCA_949531795.1). Taxonomy (GTDB): domain Bacteria; phylum Bacteroidota; class Bacteroidia; order Flavobacteriales; family BACL11; genus UWMA-0277. The sequence goes on from CATIQX010000011.1 coordinate 7,296, forward strand.
ACTAATGAAACAATAACAATTGCCACCACTAGACCGGAAACTATTTTAGGGGATTCAGCAATTTGTGTAAACCCCAACGATGAACGATACACTCACCTAAAAGATAAAAAAGCAATTGTTCCTTTAGTAGATAGAGTTATCCCTATTATTTTTGATGAATATGTGGATATGGAGTTTGGAACAGGGGCATTAAAAATTACTCCGGCACATGATATAAATGACTATCAATTAGGAGATAAGTATGGCCTGAAAACAATTGACATTCTAAATGATGATGGTACTTTAAGTGAAAATGCAAGCTTATATGTCGGGAAAGATAGATTTGTAGTAAGAGAGGAAATTGCTGTGGACTTAAAAACCAAAGGCTGTTTAGTGAAAATGGAAGAATACAAAAATAAAATTGGTTTTTCAGAAAGAACAGATGCGGTGATTGAACCTAAGCTTTCTATGCAATGGTTTTTTAAAATGGAATCCTTTTCAAAACCTGCGTTAGAACATGTAATGAATGATGATATTCAATTTCATCCTCCAAAATTTAAAAACACTTATAGGCATTGGATGGAAAACATTAAAGACTGGTGTGTGTCTCGTCAGCTTTGGTGGGGACAACAGATTCCAGCCTATTTCTATGAAGGCAATAAATACGTTGTTGCTGAGAATAAACAAGACGCGTTAACTTTAGCGCAAAAAGAGAATCCATCAGTAACTATGGATGACTTAAAACAAGATTCAGATGTACTAGATACTTGGTTCTCTTCGTGGCTATGGCCAATTTCTGTATTTGATGGAATAAGAAATCCTAACAATGCAGAAATAAGTTACTACTACCCTACTAATGATTTAATTACAGGACCAGATATATTATTCTTTTGGGTGGCCAGGATGGTTATGGCGGGTTATGAATATAGAGGGGAATTACCATTTAAAAATGTCTACCTTACTGGACTAGTTCGAGATGAGCAAGGCAGAAAAATGAGTAAAACATTAGGGAATTCACCTGACCCTATTAAGTTAATAAAGAAATATGGAGCTGATGGAGTGAGAGTAGGAATGTTGCTCTGTGCACCAGCAGGAAACGACATCCCTTTTGATGAAGGACTTTGTGAACAAGGCCGTAATTTCTCTAACAAAATATGGAATGCTTTTCGTTTAATTAAAGGATGGGAAGTGTCTAATTGTAAGCAACCAGAAGGTTCAAAAAAGGCTATAAATTGGTTTGAAAGCAAACTTAGTAAGACTATTAATGAAATTGACGAATCATATAGTAAATACAGAATTTCTGAAGCTTTAATGGGAACATATAAGTTGGTTTGGGATGATTTCTGTTCATGGTACTTAGAAATAGTAAAGCCTAACTACGGAAGCCCAATAGACAGTACTACATATGCCGAAACAATTAAGCAGCTAGAAAAAATACTAAAACTATTACATCCTTTTATGCCTTTCCTATCAGAAGAAATATGGCATTTAATTGATAACAGAAAAGAAGATATTATTGTTGCAGATTGGCCATTAGTAGGGATTGTAAACGAGCAGTTATTATCTGATTTTGAAAACACAAAGGAGGTAGTGGCAGGAATAAGAACAATAAGAAAACAGCAAAATATTGCAAATAAAGAACAACTAGAATTACTCATTATTGAAAACCAAAAATCCAATGCTAATTTAGATGCTATTGTTGTAAAACTAGGAAACCTTTCAAGCATAAGAACTACAATAGAAAAACTAAATGGTGCTTTTAATTTTATGGTTAAATCAAATGAATACTTTATCCCATTAGCGGGTAATATTGATGTCGCATTAGAAATTGAAAAACTAAAAAAAGAATTAGATTACACTAAAGGCTTCTTAAAATCGACAGAAACGAAATTAGGAAATGAGCGCTTTGTCAATAATGCCCCTCAACAAGTAGTTGCAAACGAAAAAAATAAAATGAATGATGCAAAAGCTAAAATTGAAATCATAGAAATTAAAATTAAGAATCTTTCTTAATGAAGAAAAATTTATTGTTATTATTTCTAACATCTACTTCTTTTTGCCTTGCTCAGGAGAGTAGTTCTAAGCAAAAATACTGGTCAGGTAATTTTGATTTAGGGCTTAATGTTACAAAGAATACAGAAGCAATTTTTCAGCTGAATAACATATTTGATCTTAATTATAAATTAAATAACCATACACTGACACTTAATAATAACATTGCTTTTATAAGCAAAACTGGCCAAGAAGAATTGTTAAATAAAGGTAAGCAAGATTTAAAATATGAATTGACTTCTAAAAACTTAAACATTAGATTATTAATTCAAAATTTATACGATATTGATAAAAAAATTAAAAATAGATACACTACTGGTGTTGGAGTGTTCTATAATTTATTTGATAAAAAATCCATTAATATAGGAATAACAATACAAAGAGAAAAAGAAAATGTATTGGGAAGAGATACTAAATTACAAAATAGACTAAATTCAAACATCCTTTTTACCAAAAAAATTAAGGAATCTATAGCCGTTACTTTAAAAAATAGTTATCAGCCAAATTTAGATGGATTAGGCGATTTCAGATGGATTAGTAATCTTTCAATAAGACTGAATTTAAGTACTCAATTTTTATTAAGCATTAATACTAATTTCAATTATGATAGCGAACCTGAATTAGGAATCCCGGAATCAGACTATCAGTTAATTAATAGCATCTCTTATTCTTTTTAGAAAGCCAGTAAATGAGAACTTTGCGCTCCATATAAGCCGCTTATATCCTTAAATTTAATTTAAAAATTAGGAAATTCTTTTAACTTTATCTTGATGTTTAGATGTAAATTCTTCTAGTACTTTAAAGAAATTTAGAATGTTTTCATTTGTATTTTCCCCATTAATGGTAACTAACCTTACAAATCCTTGCTGATGGAAATAACCAAAGCCTACCATTAACTTATTGTACTGATATAATTTAGTACACAAATCTACTGGATCAAAATCTTTATAGTTAAAGCAAATTGAAAGAGAATCATTAAAACTATACAAAGTGTACGATTCATTATTTTTTACATAATCCCTTGCTATATCGGCTAATTGGAATTCGTGTTCAACAATTTTAGCAATACCGTTAGTTCCTATTGCCTTCCAAAGTGTCCAAAACTTTAAAGCATTGTTTCGTCTTCCGCATTCAAAAGAAGTTTGCCCCAAATTATAATTTTCATCATCAGTTTGGTAAAGATAAGTAGCGTCATTATTAAATGAATTATATAAGTCCCTGTTGTCTTTTACCACTATTACTGATGTACTTATTGGTGCTCCTAGAGTTTTGTGAGCGTTGAAGCAAAAAGAATCTGAAAGTTCAATTCCCTTCACTAAATGATTATATTTATCAGTAAAAATAACTGTACCTCCAAATGCTCCGTCAACATGCATCCAAATATTATATTCCTTACAAACAGGAGATAACTCTGCTAAATTATCAAACGCACACAAAACAGTGGTTCCTGCAGTTGCATTCAAATAAAAAGGAACAAATCCATTTTCAATATCACATACTAATTGTTGTTTAAAGTCTGATACATCGATTTGTCCAACTTTATTTGATTTAATGTAGCGTATATTATCTCTCCCTATTCCTGCAAATGCTATGTTTTTTGCAAGAGAATAATGAGAGTTTACTGAAGTATATGCAATAAGTTTTCCTTGCATTCCTTTATTCTTAATATCTACATCCTTTTTATCTCTTGCCATAACTAAAGACATAAAATTAGCCATAGAACCACCCGTTGGAAAAGTACCACCACATCCTTCAGGATATCCAATTAACTTATTTACTTGTTTGATCACCTCCTTTTCAACCGCCACCTGAGGTCCTGCAATTTTATAAGTAGCCATACTATTGTTAAGCATAACTGCCAATAAATCGCCTAAAATTGCTTTACTATGTCTACCTCCAAACAGCTGATTAAAAAACAATCTTGAAGATGATTTTGGTGTATTTAACACTAGTTTTTTCAACTCATTCTTAAAATCTTCAGCAATTGCAGGAGTTGGTTTTAATTCCAAATCAAATTCTGAAGTAAGTTCTGAAGTTGTAATTGCGCTAGAAATAGGATTCTCTAATTCGTCATTAATTAAATCATTAACTAATTCATTAAAAAAATGTAAATCTTCTTTTATATTATTTTGCATCAAAGTATATTAATTGGTTTGCAAAAGTAAAAAAAATGTACCTTTAAGTACCTGTCATTACTTCTTATGTTTGAACACCTAAGATAACTAGTTGATACTGCTAGGAAAAGTATTTTTTTTCTGTATTTTTGTAGAATGAATAAACTGATTTATACATCATTAATTATTTGTCTTGCTTTATTTTCTGCAAATGGTCAAATTTTAATTAACGAATATTCTGCTGCTAATTATGATACTTACACAGATAACTACGGCGAATATGAAGATTGGATAGAATTATACAACCCTACATCTGCACCTATTGACATTAACGGATGGGCACTTACTGATAAGCCTTCTAATCCTTCAAAATGGTTATTTCCATCTTCTTTCATTGTGCCAGCAAATGGGTTAGTTATTATTTATTGTTCAGGAAAAGATGAATTGATTGGAACAAATGCACACACAAACTTCAAAATTACACAAACTAAAGGGAATGAAGTATTCATGATATCTGATGCTTCTGGAGTATTACAGGATTCTATAAAAGTACTTCCAAACCAAAAAACTCATACTAGAGGTAGAGAAACAGACGGAGCTGCAAATTGGAGTGTTTTTATTTCGGGAACACCTAATGCGAGTAATTTTGGTGCAATGGAAGAATATGCAACAACTCCAGTTTTCTCACAATCTGGAGGCTATAATACTGCCTCTATTATCTTAACACTGAGTACCCCGGATCCTAATATTTCAATATATTACACTGATAATGGGGATGAACCTAATACCGGTTCTACACCATACAATAGTATTCCAATTAATATTACTTCAACCTCTGTCGTAAAGGCAATTGCCTATAGCGATAATGGAAATATTCCACCAAGCTTTATTGATTTTCATACATTTTTTATCAACGACATGCATACCATCCCAATCTTATCAATTGCAGGAGATCAGGTTGATAATTTATTAAATGGTAATCAGATAGAGCCTGAAGGAACCATGGAGTGGTTTGATTCCAATGGTATATTGCTAGATAAAGGTACTGGTGAGTATAATAAGCACGGTAATGATTCTTGGGCTTATAATCAAAGAGGCTTTGATTACGTCATGAGAGATCAATTTGGCTACAATTACGCTTTACAAGATAAATTATTTGATACAAAAAGTAGAGATAAATTTCAAAGGATAATTGTAAAGGCTGCTGCAAATGATAATTATCCATTTTCGTATGGAGGTTCAGGAGCTCACATTAGAGATGCTTATGTTAATCATTTATCGCAACTAGGTGACCTAAGAGTAGATGAACGCTCTACTAGTTCTTGTATATTATATCTTAATGGAGAATATTGGGGAGTATATGAGGTTAGAGAAAAGGTAGATGATACCGATTTTCTAAGTTACTATTATGACCAAGATGAAATATATAGAGAAAGTGCTGATTATCTTCAATTTTTAAAAACTTGGGGAGGGACGTGGACCAAATATGGTGATGGAATGCCTGGACCGGGAAGTATAGCTAAAAATGATTGGGATGATTTTGTAGATTTTGTCGCTGCAAACCCAATGAATAATCAAGTAAATTACATTCAAGCTAAAAGCCAATATAATATGGGAAGCTTAATTGATTACTTTCTTTTAAACTCTTATGTGGTTTGCCAAGACTGGTTGAATTATAATACAGCTTGGTGGAGAGGAATGGATCCCGATGGCGATAAAAAGAAGTGGCGGTATACACTTTGGGATATGGATAATACGTTTGATCATGGAACAAATTATACTGGAATCCCAAGCTCTTCTCCTACAGCAGAACCTTGTGATGCTAGTACTTTAGGTAATTCTGGCGGACAAGGTCATGTTCCAATTTGGAATGAAATGCTTACCAATCAGGAATTTCATGATGAGTACATTAATCGTTGGCAGGATTTAGCGAATGGTCCGTTATCCTGCACATTTATGATACATATTTTAGATAGTATGATAGGCGTGATTGAGCCTGAAATGCCAAGACAAATTGCAACCTGGGGAGGAACCTATACGGGGTGGGAAAATAATGTAACTGATTTAAGAAATTGGATTTTAGCAAGGTGCGATAGTATGAATTCCGGATTCGTTGATTGTGATACTGCAATTACAGGAATATACGATGTTACTGTTGAAATTATAGGTATTGGAGAAGTCGAGATGAGTAATAGTAATCTCATTAGTGATTTAAATTCCCCATGGACAGATCAAAGATTTGGGGGTATTGATTTGCCTTTTAAAGTGGTAAGTGGTCCTTTTGATCGATGGGAAATTATCTCAAACAACACATACGTTTTTGACCCTAATGTAGATACCCTAGTTTTAGATTTACAAGGTGATGTAACTGTACAAGCTTATTTTGTTCCTCCAACTCCAACAAGAGATATTACTTACAATATAAAACCAACAGGAACAACAACAAATATCTCGGTTGATGGTGCTTTAATTAATACCTTTCCAACAACAATAAACTATATAATTAATGAAACTGTAAATATCTCGGCTAATCTAGATCCTTTGTATGGATTTAGCACATGGGATTCTGATAGTGTTATATTAATGCCAACAGTCACAAGTCCTACAATCTCATTCTCTGCATCTAATAATGACACTGTAACTTTACATCTTTATGAAAAACCAACAATTATCTATGATGTTTTTCCAACTGGAACGACAACAACTATTGATATTAATGGTATAAATACAAGTACTTTCCCTACTGGCTCAATTTATTACAATAATGAAAATATTACATTAACTCCTAATATCGATCCTTTGTATTCTTTTGTAAGTTGGGATTATGATAGTATTACCATGTTAAATGGAAATACTGAGGTTAATTCTTTTGTTTCAGCATATAATGATACTGTTAAACTAGTAATTAGTTTAATTC
>CATIQX010000012.1 GCA_949531795.1 Cryomorphaceae bacterium
GATGGGACTCGAACCCACGACCCCCGGTACCACAAACCAGTGCTCTAACCAGCTGAGCTACAATCACCATTTAGCGGCTGCAAATATATAATTTTATACTATAATGCCGAATAAACTATCTATATTTGTTTCCTTATGAAAAACGACATAAAAAAGATAAAAATACAGATAGAGGGTATGACTTGCAGCAATTGTGCAGCTGGAATAAAAAAACACTTATTAAACAAAGGATTAGAAGATGTTAATGTAAATTTTTCGACTGGTGAAGCAAACTGCAATATCAATTCTCTACATAATCAAAATGATGTCGAAAATATAATTCAAAAGCTAGGATATTTAATCATAAAGCCAAATGAAGAAATAAAAAATAATATTTCAAAAGTAGAAAGATACTTTTACTCAACTCTTATTTTTACACTTCCTTTATTTTCTCACATGTTTTTTCCTGAAGATAGTTTTATTCAAAACCCATTCTTACAATTTTTCCTTTGTTTACCCGTATATCTTATTGGTATTAACTATTTCGGAAAAAGTGCTTGGTCATCATTAAAAACTGGAGTCCCTAACATGGATGTACTTATTTTTATTGGATCCTCAGCAGCATTTTTTTATAGTATTTATGGCTGGCTAATCTTTGGAGGAACATCTGAAATGCATCATTATTTATTTTTTGAAACTACAGCTACTATTATTACTTTAGTGCTTTTAGGTAATGTGTTAGAACATAAATCAATAAAAAAAACTACTACTGCTATTGGCGATTTAACTTCAATTCAGGAAGTAATTGCTAAAACTGAAGTAAATGGAATAATTGAAGAAGTCAACTTTGATGAGATAAAAGTAGGTGACATACTAGTTGTAAACTCTGGAGATAAAATACCAACTGATGGGATTATAATTTCTGGATCAGCTTACATTGATGAGTCAATGATAACTGGAGAAAGTATTCCTGTAAATAAAAATGAAGATTCTAACGTGATTGGAGGTACAATAATTAATGATGGTAATTTAAAAATAAAAGCTACCAAAGTAGGAAACGATACTTTACTATCTCAAATAATTGAATTAGTAAAAAATGCACAAAACAACAAACCAAATATTCAAAAATTAGGGGATAAAGTAAGTGCAATATTCGTTCCAGTTGTTCTTTTTATCGCCATGCTAACTTTCTTTATTGGCCATTATTATTTTTTATTAAGCATGCAAGAGGCCTTATTAAGAGGGATTGCAGTATTAGTAATCTCATGTCCATGTGCTATGGGTTTAGCTACTCCTACTGCGGTTATGGTTGGTATTGGTCGTGCTGCTAAAAATGGTATCCTCATAAAAGGTGGGGATAGCTTAGAGAAATTGGCGAGTGTTAAAAGTATAGTATTTGATAAAACAGGTACATTAACAACAGGAAAATTTATTGTATCAAATTTTAATGCAATTAATGAGGATGAAAAAAAGATAAAAAATATTATTTATAATATTGAGAAATACAGTTCTCATCCAATTGCCAAATCATTGTGTAATGCATTTAAAGATAATAATAGTGCACTGGAAGTAAAAAATATAATTGAAGAAAAGGGAATCAGCATAAGCGCTGAAATAGATGATAATCTTTACTCTATAGGGTCTTCAAAAATTATTATTTCAGATGAAAATCATGATTTATTTGTATTAAAGAACAATAGAATAATTGCTACTTTAGATATTAGTGATGAGCTAAAAATAAATACAGATCTAGTTATTTCAACTTTACATAAATCTGAATATACAACTACTATTTTAAGTGGTGATAAAAAAGATAAATGTGATAAGATATCTGAAAAACTAGGAATCACAACTACTTTTAGTGAGCAATTACCACAGGATAAAATTACTAAAATTGAAGAATTGGTTGATCAGAACCCAACTGCAATGGTAGGTGATGGAATAAATGATGCTCCTGCCCTTGCAAGAGCAACTATTGGAATTTCTTTAGGTAATGCGACCCAAATTGCAATTCAATCAGCTGATGTAGTACTTCTAAACAATGAAAATTTACAACAACTTCCTCAAGCACTTCAATTGGGAAAACATACACTACTAACCATTAAGCAAAACCTTTTTTGGGCCTTTTCATATAATTTAGTGGCTATTCCTATTGCATTTTTAGGATTACTAAACCCAATGTGGGCAGCATTATTTATGGCTTTCTCAGATGTTATTGTTATAGGAAACTCAATAAGATTACGTTATAAGA
>CATIQX010000013.1 GCA_949531795.1 Cryomorphaceae bacterium
AACATACAAATAAGAATACTACCGATATTAATAAGCAGCCAATTTTCTAATGATAAGGAAACAGGCAATGCTTTAACGTAATAATGTGTGGGATCTAGTTGTATAGGTTCAAAATAATATTGAATACCAATAAGTAGTAAACCTATTCCATTACCAAGTAAGAGCCCTTTTCGTAAGAGGTAAAAAGCATGGTATAAAAATATCTTTCTAATAGAATATTGGTGTGCGCCTAAGGCTTTCAACAGACCAATCATTTTGGTTCTTTCGAGTATAATAATAAGTAGCGAACTAATCATATTTATACTTGCTACTAAAATCATGATTAGCAGAATTACGAGTGTATTTAAATCAAATAAATTTATCCAATCGAATATTTGTGGATACAATTCTCTTGCACTACTAATACTCGAATCGTAAGGGCTTTCTCTGTCAACCTCTAAGTAAACTTGCTCCTTATTAGCATTTTCAGTAAGTAGTACTTCCAGCGAACTACACTGATTACTAGTCCAATTATTTATTTTTAGTAGATGCCTCCGATCTGCAAAAATATACATATCATCAAAAAACTCTATGCCAGTTTCATAAATACCTTTAATGGTAAATTTCCGAATCAATGCATTGTTATTTTTCATGCCTTGAAAATAAACAACTGCCTTATCGTTTAATGCTAATTGTAGTTTTGTTGCGAGTGTTTTAGAAATAGCAATTTCATTGCTTTTTTTAGTAGAATTAAAATTGGGTAAGACACCTTCCACTAAATGTTCTTCAATAAAATGCCAGTTATAATTAGGATCAACTCCTTTAACAAGGATTCCTTCAAAGTCAGTATCAGTTTTTAGTAATGCATTTTTAGTAATTTGCATCTGTAAATGTGCCACTCCATCAATTGCTGAAAGGCTATTTATCAGCTCACTATCTACGCTTAGAGGACTAAGTTCCATAGATTGGTTAAGATCGAGAACACGCACTTGAATATCCGAGGTAAATCCGGTAACTTTAGCACTGATTTTTTCCTGTAAACCTTTGCTGGTTGCAATAGATAAAATCATAACAGTAATGCTTAAGCTCACTGCTGCAATAGCCATTTTTAAAATAGGTTTAGAAATGGAATGCTGTATGTTGTTTTCGCTGTGTAAACGCTTGGCTACAAATTTTTCAAAATTCAAGGCTCTATGCTTTTTTTAAATCGTTCCAAATATACTAAAATGCCGCTATTGATTTTATTCATTTTCGGCTTCTTTGTTTCTGCTTTCCCTCAGTCTAATAATCAATTAGTTATAGGAGCAAGCCAGTTAAACGAATACCTACCTATTCTAAATAACAAACGGGTAGCCGTGGTTGCAAATCAGACTTCATTGGTAGATAACACACACCTTATAGACACGCTTTTATCTAGTGGTGTAAGTATTATTAAAGTGTATGCTCCAGAGCATGGCTTTAGAGGTAAGGCAGATGCTGGAGCTTCAATTACAGACGAAAGAGATCCCAAAACCAATTTACCCGTTTTATCACTTTATGGGAAAAACAAAAAACCTAAGTCTGCAGATTTAGATAGTATCGATTTAATGATCTTTGACATACAGGATGTAGGCGCACGATTTTACACCTATATATCCACTTTACATTACGTAATGGAAGCTTGTGCCGAAAATAATATTCCTCTGTTGGTTTTAGACAGACCCAATCCTAACGGACATTATGTAGATGGTCCTCTTTTAGACACCGCTTATGCTTCTTTTGTAGGAATGCATCCTATTCCAATAGTACATGGACTGACCATAGGAGAGTACGCGCAAATGATAAATGGGGAGTATTGGTTAAACGATTCTATTCAGTGTGATTTACAAGTGCAGCAAATGCAGAATTATACCCATAAATATGTTTATGATTTGCCCGCAAAACCTTCGCCTAATTTGCCAAATGCTAAATCTATTTCTCTTTATCCTTCCTTGTGTTTATTCGAAGGAACTGCAATTAGCGTAGGTAGAGGAACAAATAAACAGTTTCAAATTATTGGGTCTCCAGAATTGGACTCTTGTTCTTTTACTTTTTCTCCAATATCTGGTGTAGGTGCTACTTATCCTAAGCACGAAAATGTGCTTTGCTGTGGATGGGATTTTTCAGATACTGATTTTAAGAATGAAATTAACCTTTCCTATTTAATTGAAACTTTTGAGCAATACAATGCAAAAGGATTGACCTTTTTTAATTCCTTTTTCGATAAGTTAGCAGGCTCAAATAAGCTTCGGGTAATGATAGAGGCTGGATGGTCTTCAGCTGAAATTAAGGAAACTTGGCAATTAGATTTAGAAGCTTTTAAGCAGAAACGTAAGAATTATTTAATTTATTCAGAATGAGATTATTTATCACATTTTTACTTTTATCACTTAGTATAAAAGCCCAAACACTAGACAATACTCTAGGAACTGAAGAAAGACAACAGAAAAAGTTTGGCTGGATAGCAGAAGGACCTGGTTCTTATGAGTTCTTTTTTGTTGGTGGAGAGAGATATACAGGAGCTTTTGATTTCTTTTTCGATACTAAGGAAATGGAGATTCAAGCCAATTTTAAAAATGGTTCTTTCCACGGTATCGTTACAGAATTTAATAAAGATGGTTCTGTAAAAAGTACAGGACGTTACCGAAATGGTAATAAAGTAGGGAAGTGGATCTATAATTACGACAATGTATCCTTCGAAGAAAAAGTTTATTCTCGTAGAGAACCCAACCAAGTCCGAAAATCATTTTTTGTAAATTCTAGCGGTATAGA
>CATIQX010000014.1 GCA_949531795.1 Cryomorphaceae bacterium
GTATGTACAGGTAATGCTGTAGTGAAACCAGGTAAACTCTATGTGGTGCAATACCATGTATATCAGGATTTAAGAGCTGCTCGCTTTTTCTTGAAGGGTAGGTAGCTTGAGGTAATAGGCAACTATTATCCTAGAAAAATGATGGCACTCTTAGGAGAACAGAATCCGGCTTATGTGTAATTACCAATATAAAGCCGACACTCAGGTGTCGGCTTTTTCTATCTTTGTAGTATGAAAAGATTTTTTTTTATTCTATCTCTTATTTCTTGCTTATTCATTTCTGCTCAAGATACATTAATGCCTGTTGTCTTTTTAGATGATGTAGTTATTTCAGTAAAAAATAATGGTTTTAGTGTTGAAGACTTTATTGGATATGTAAAGGAGGATACTACTTTTTATATGGGCTTTAAACACCTCCGCTATTATTCACATAACTATGAAAGTGAACTGAATATATTTAATAAAAAAGGGATAGTAATTGGAACACTTAAGAAAAAAGGGACACATCATTCCAATGGAAAGATTGCTTGGACTGTTGATGATTCTATTTATGGTAAAGGAAAGATTTTTAAACGTAATGGCAAGTATAAATATTATACGCCAGAGGCATTTGATGAAGTATTCTTTCCTAAAGATACAATAGATGTGAATCTTAGTATGTCAAAAGAAAAGAATAAAGAGGAAAGCCAAAATATGCGTGATGCAAAAACGGTTGGCTTTTCAATAGGTGTAGATGACGTAGAACAATCAAAGGGAGGTATTTCTAAAAAGCTAGCTGTTTTTGATGTTGGTATGCAGCAATATTACGATTATACTATTAGCGATACTATCTATAGAGAAAAGGAATGTTATGTGTTTGTTGTGGAAGTTAAACAGGAACTAAAAGATAACGATATAGAAAAAGCTTTAATTAGAAGAATTGTATCCTATTTTGATAAGGAAAATTTTAATGTAATTTACAGGAATTATAAGTTCGTTTACAATCACTTTCTAATTGATTTAGATATGGAGGTTTTTGTACACATGGATTATATGAATGGAAAACATATTCCTATCGAGATATATTACAAAGGTTTTTGGAATGCATTATTCTTTAAACCTGAACGAGCAGAATTTAAACTCAATAATACTAATTACTTAGTAGATTAAAAGTTTCTTCGTGAGCAGTTAAAAAAAGTACATTTGCTATAATGTTTACAACATTACCAAGCTACTTTTTATCTTCTTCTATTATAGTTATTTTAGTTAAAAACCTGTTCCTTTATGGGGACAGTCATGTTTAGGTTCTTTATTACTATAATTGAATAAATCTTTTCTACATAAAAAGCAGAAGTATAAAAAAACCTTTTATATTTGCAAACCAGAAATAACTAAGAAATAAAGTCATGCCAAAAAGAACCTTCCAACCATCAAACAGAAAAAGAAAAAATAAACACGGTTTTATGGATCGTATGTCAACTGCTAATGGACAACGAGTAATTGCAAGAAGAAGAGCCAAAGGAAGAACCCGTTTAACGGTTTCTGACGAAATTGGCCATAAATAAGATTTGATATAAAATTATAATTGAGGTGTTGCTTTTGCAACACCTTTTTTTTAGGTTTTTTTTAGGGTTAAATCTTGTTGATATCTATTCATAGATTTCTCCTTTTATAAAAAACAAAAAATTGTAAATTTGCGTACTACATAAATAAAAAATGCCAAAAAATAATTCATTAAAATCAGTACTAATTATAGGCAGTGGGCCTATAGTAATTGGTCAAGCCTGTGAGTTTGACTATTCAGGGTCACAAGCTGCTAGGTCATTACGTGAGGAAGGAATTGAGGTTTCATTAATTAATTCTAATCCTGCAACTATTATGACCGATAAAGTAGTTGCTGACCATATTTACTTAAAACCCCTTACTACTGCATCAATCATTGAGATATTAGAAGAGAGAAATATTGATGCTGTACTTCCAACAATGGGAGGGCAGACAGCCTTAAATTTATGCATTGAAGTAGATGAAAAAGGAATCTGGGAAAAATATGATGTTGATATTATTGGAGTTGATATTGCTGCAATCCATATTACTGAAGATAGAGAGCAGTTTCGTAAGTTAATGAAAAAGATTGACATTCCTGTTGCTCCTGCTCGTATTGCAACCTCATTTTTAGAAGGAAAAGAAGTAGCACAAGAATTAGGATTTCCACTAGTAATTAGGCCATCATTCACTCTTGGTGGAAGTGGAGCTGCATTTGTACATACTAAAGAAGAGTTTGAAGATTTATTATCTAAAGGCCTACATGCTTCACCAATACATGAAGTATTGATTGATAAAGCTGTACTAGGTTGGAAAGAATACGAGTTAGAGCTTTTGCGTGATGATAATGATAATGTAATTATCATTTGTAATATTGAAAATTTGGATCCTATGGGGATTCATACGGGTGATTCAATTACTATTGCACCTGCAATGACTTTGGCTGACACTACTTACCAAAAGATGCGTGATATGGCTATTAAAATGATGCGTTCTATTGGTGATTTTGCAGGTGGCTGTAATGTTCAATTTGCTGTAAATCCTGATTCAACTGAAGATATTATTGCGATAGAGATAAATCCAAGAGTTTCTCGTTCATCAGCATTAGCTTCAAAGGCAACGGGTTATCCTATTGCGAAAATTGCGAGTAAATTAGCGATTGGATATACTTTGGATGAATTGGATAATCAAATTACTAAATCAACTTCTGCTTTTTTTGAACCTACTCTAGATTATGTAGTGGTTAAAATTCCTAGATGGAACTTTGATAAATTTCCTGGTTCTAATATCGAGTTAGGGTTGCAAATGAAGTCTGTTGGAGAAGTGATGTCTATTGGCCGTTCTTTTCAAGAAGCTTTGCAGAAGGCTTGTCAATCGTTAGAAATTGGGCGCAATGGTCTTGGTGCTGATGGAAAAGGAAAGATGGATCAAGATGTGATTTTACATGAGTTAAAGCATGCTAGTGGTGATAGAATTTTTAGAGTATATGATGCTATGTTAATTGGCATTCCAACAAAAAAAATTCATGAGATAACAAGAATTGATTACTGGTTTTTACATCAAATTGAAGAAATGGTAGTCTTGGAAAAAGAGATTGAAAAATATTCTATTGACACTATTCCAAAGGATTTATTGTTAGAAATAAAAATGAAGGGATATGCCGATAGACAAATTGCATATTTATTGAAGTGTATGGAAAGCGAAGTGTATGACAAAAGAAATTCTGAAAATATTAAGCGTGTTTACAAATTAGTAGATACTTGTGCAGCAGAGTTTACTGCCAAAACACCTTATTATTATTCTACTTTTGAAATGCCAAAAGAGGTTGATGGAGTAAAGTTTGCTGAAAATGAAAGTGAGGTAAGTAATAAGAAAAAAATTATTGTATTAGGTTCAGGTCCAAATAGAATTGGTCAAGGAATTGAGTTTGATTATTCTTGTGTTCATGGAGTGCTTGCCGCTAAAGAATGTGGCTATGAAACTATAATGATTAATTGTAATCCTGAAACTGTTTCTACTGATTTTGATACGGCAGATAAACTCTATTTTGAGCCTGTTTTTTGGGAACATATTTATGATATTATTCGTCACGAGGATCCTGTAGGAGTAATCGTACAATTAGGAGGACAGACTGCACTTAAGTTAGCGGAGAAACTAGAACGTTATGGTATTAAAATTATGGGAACTTCTTATAATGCTTTAGATGTAGCGGAGGATAGAGGAAGATTTTCAGAATTATTATTAGAACATAATATTCCATTTCCAAAATTCGCAGTTGCAGAAACAGCTGAAAAGGCCA
The DNA here is from genome assembly GCA_949531795.1 of Cryomorphaceae bacterium. GTDB lineage: Bacteria > Bacteroidota > Bacteroidia > Flavobacteriales > BACL11 > UWMA-0277. The sequence goes on from CATIQX010000014.1 coordinate 3,821, forward strand.
TTGAAATTTCTAAAAGTTTGAATTTTCCAATACTAGTTCGTCCTTCATATGTGCTTGGTGGTCAAGGGATGAAGATAGTGATTAATGAAGAAGAGTTAGAACATCATATTGTTAATTTATTAAGAGACATGCCTGGTAACCAAGTGCTTCTAGATCATTATTTAGATAAAGCAATTGAGGCAGAATCGGATGCTATTTGTGATGGAGAGAATGTCTATATTATTGGAATGATGGAGCATATTGAGCCTTGTGGAATTCATTCTGGAGATTCTTACGCAGTATTACCAACATTTGATTTGAGTGATAATGTGCGTCAGCAAATGATTGATATTACAAATAAAATTGCAGTTGCTTTGGAAACAGTTGGTTTAATAAATATCCAATTTGCTATTAAGGATGAAATAGTTTATGTAATTGAAGCAAATCCTAGAGCATCAAGAACTGTTCCATTTATTGCTAAGGCGTATGATGAGCCTTACGTGAAGTATGCTGCAAAAGTAATGCTTGGAGAAAATAAAGTAACAGATTTCAATTTTAATCCTACTAAAAAAGGATATGCAATAAAGGTTCCAGTATTTTCGTTTGATAAATTCCCGAATGTAAATAAAGAATTAGGGCCAGAAATGAAATCTACTGGAGAAGCAATTTATTTCATTGATGACTTAAAGGATGATTACTTCACCAAAGTGTATTCTGAGAGAAACTTGTATTTAAGTAAATAATATGTTAGTAGGCTTAGTTAAATTTTTATTTTGGTTTTTCTTTATTTCTTATTTAATAAAGATGCTAAGTCGTTTATTAGCACCAATTTTAATCAAGCGTTTTGCAAGTAAAATGCAAGATCGTTTTGGTCAGCAATTTAATCAGCATAACCAAAATCAACAATCCCAAAATGAGCAGGAAGGTAAAGTTACCTTAGAAAAAACTAAAGCCTCAACTAAAACTAAATCGGATAATTTAGGTGATTATGTCGATTTCGAAGAAGTTGAAGAATAAATTATAATTTATGAAAAATTTTAAAAAATTCAGCCCACATCTAATAGTTATTCTATTATTTGTGGTTATCTCTTTTACTTATTTTTCACCTTTATTAAAAGGTAAATTATTGAATATGTCCGATATAACTCACTATATTGGCATGAGTAAAGAGGTGACTGATTTCCGTGAAGCAACTGGTGAAGAAGCACTTTGGACTAATTCAATGTTTTCAGGAATGCCAGCTTATCAAATTTCAACAAGATCAAATGGTAATTTAATTCAGTATGTAGCTAAAACTATTTCATTAGGAATTCCACGACCAGCCAATTTGTTGTTTTTGTATTTGTTAGGATTTTATTTATTGTTATTAAGTTTAAAAGTAGATTATCGCTTGTCAGCAGTCGGTGCAATTGCTTTTTCATTTTCTTCTTATTTCTTCATTATTATTATGGCTGGGCATATGACAAAAGCACATGCAATAGCTTATGTGCCAATGGTAGTTGCTGCGGTGTTGTATACATACAGAGGCAGGATGCTTTTAGGGGGGGTATTAACATCATTATCTGTTGCTTTGGAGCTTTATGCTAATCATTTACAGATTACTTATTATTTGGTATTGATGCTAATTCTAATAGGTTTTGTTCAGTTTGTTAAAGATTTTAAAGCAAATAATCTTACTGATTTTTCAAAGCGATCAGGAGTTTTAATTTTAGCTGCTTTATTAGCTTCTGCAACATCAGTTACTAGATTGAGTACAACCATGCAATATGGTACTGAAAGTACAAGAGGTAAATCAGAATTAACCACTAATTTAGATAATAAAACATCAGGATTAGATAAAGATTACGCTACTTCTTGGAGTTATGGTATTGCTGAAACATTTACATTACTGATTCCTAATTTTTATGGAGGAGCTTCACAGGGAGAGTTAACCACTGATTCTGAAACTTATCAAGCTATAAAAAGAGCTCCTAATGCAAAGCAGCTTATTAAGCAATTACCACTTTACTGGGGTAACCAACCTTTTACTTCTGGACCTACTTATGCTGGATCAATAGTTATGTTCCTTTTTATTTTTGGTTTACTATTTGTAAAGTCAAAAATTAGAGTTTGGATTTTATTAGCTACTATTATGTCTATTATGCTTGCATGGGGTAAGAATTTTATGCCTCTGACTGATTTATTTTTAGACTATTTTCCTGGATATAATAAATTTAGAGCAGTATCTATGATATTAGTTATTTCAGAATTTACTATCCCCCTTTTAGGTTTTGTAGCTTTAAATAAATTTTTATATGAAAAGGATGAGGATTATGATACTGACAGTAAGTTAAAAGATATTAATAGACAGAAGGCATCTAATTTTCCAGTAAAAAGTATGAAGTTAAGATCATTAAGTATAGCTTTTTATATTGTGGGCGGTTTGACTTTGTTTTTCGCATTAATGCCAACTCTATTTTTTGATTTTGTTGGTGGGCAAGATGCTGAATTAGCTAAAAATGGTTGGCCAATTGATGCTTTACAATCTGATAGAGCAGGGCTTTTGAGTGCTGATGCTTGGCGTTCTTTTACTTTCATTGCACTTACGTTTGGAGCTATGTGGATGTTCTTAAAGAATAAGATCAGTAGCAAATATGTTATTCTTATTGTTGGGGTATTGGTATTGGCTGATATGTGGTCAGTTAATAAACGATATTTAAATGATGATAATTTTGCTAGGAAGAGTAAGGTTCAGTTGCCTTATCAAGTGACTGCAGCTGACCAACAGATATTAAGAGATAAAGATCCGAACTTCAGAGTATTTAATCAAAGTGTTAGTACTTTTAATGATGCAAGTACTTCCTATTTTCATAAATCAATTGGCGGTTACCATGGAGCTAAATTAAAACGCTATCAGGAGCTAATTGAAAATCACATTTCAAAAGGAAATATGGCTGTACTGAATATGTTAAATACTAAGTATTTTATTAATCCAAAAGGTCAGGCGCAACAAAATCCTGGAGCAATGGGCAATGCTTGGTTTGTAAACGAAATTAATATAGTTGCCAATGCTGATGATGAAATTACTGCATTAGATGGATTTAACCCTGCAAAATCAGCAATTGTTGATACTAGGTTTAGTCAGCAAATGATTGATGGACTTGATAATACTGGGGCAAGTATTTCTTTAACTGAATACAAGCCAAATTATTTAAAATATAATTCTACTACATTAAAAGAGGGAATAGCCATATTTTCAGAAATCTATTATGATAAAGGATGGAACGCTTATGTTAATGGAGTATTGAAACCATATTTTAGAGCAAACTATGTACTAAGAGGAATGAAAATTCCAGCAGGAAATCATGTAGTTGAATTTAAGTTTGAGCCTGCTGTTTATCATGTTTCTGAACGGATTGCTTTAGCATCTTCTATTATATTATTATTACTACTTGCTTTTGTTTCGTTTAAGGAATTAAAGTCCTAATGAAGAAAGTCTTAATCATTACTTATTATTGGCCGCCAGCTGGAGGTTCAGGAGTGCAGAGATGGTTAAAATTTACAAAGTACTTACCAAAATACAATTGGAAACCAATTATTTATACTCCTGAAAATCCTTATTTTGATTTGCAGGATGAAGCTTTATTAAATGATATTCCTAATGAAGCTGAAGTTTGGAAGATACCAATTTGGGAGCCTTATGCGTTAAAAGATAAAATGTTTGGTAAAGGAAGTTCATCCCAAAGTGCTGGTGTCATTACTAATAAAAAATCACTAAAAAATAAGTTGTTAAATTGGGTGAGAGGGAATCTGTTTATTCCAGATCCAAAAATATATTGGGTAAAACCCTCAGTAAAAGTATTGCATAAAAAAATATTAGAAGAAGGAATTGAACATATTATAACTACTGGTCCCCCTCATTCTATGCATTTAATTGGATTAGGCTTAAAAAAAATAATTCCTAATCTAAAATGGATTGCTGATTTTCGAGATCCATGGAGTGAATTAGATTTATTGAATGAATTTCAGCTTAATAATTCTTCAAGGAAAAAGCATAAGGATTTAGAAAGAGAAGTTTTGCAATCAGCCGATGTAGCTTTAACTGTTAGTGAAACATGGGTAGAAGATCTTAAAGCTTTGGGAGCAAATAAGGTCAAACTTATTACTAATGGTTATGATGTGGATGATTTTGAGCTAAAACCTAAAACAAATGATAAATTTATCATTGGACATTATGGTTTGTTGAATCATTTAAGAAACCCTAAAAATTTATGGAAATCACTCGCTAATTTATGTGCTAAAAATTCGGAGTTTAATACTAGATTAGAAATTCATTTGTCAGGAAATATTGATAATGAAGTTCTTAATGAAATAGCATCTTATCCTCAATTAAAAGAAAAAGTAAAGCAATTAGGATACCTTTCTCATGCGCAGGTTTTACATCAATATAATGAAGCTGATTTACTGCTATTGCTATTGTTTAATTCAAAAAGTGGAGTTGGAAATTACCCTGGTAAAATATTTGAATATTTTGCAGCACAAAAACCAATTTTAGCATTTGGGCCAAAAGAAAGTGATGTCCAAAAATTGATTGAGAAAACAAATATTGGCAAGTTTTTTTCTTATGAAGAAACAAAATTTGAGAATGATATTTTATTATTATTTAAAAATGAGAAAATTTTTGATTTTAAGATGAAAGAAAATTTTTCAAGAGAAAAGTTAACTCATGATTTAGTTATTCTATTAAATACTTTAGACTAATGGGAATTATCAGAAATCAGAGTATTAAGAATTCAATTAGCTTTTATATTGGCATTGGTATAGGAAGTATAAATACTATTTTGATTTATCCTAATGTTTTTAATGAGCAGCCCGAGCATTGGGGGCTTTTAAGTATTTTAGTTGCGTACGCTACTTTAGTAAGTACCTTCTCAAGTTTAGGTGTTCCTAGAATATTTATTCGTTTCTTTCCTTCAATCAAAGAAAAAGGACAACTTTATTTTCTAAGCTTAATAACCCCTTTATTTGGATTTATTTTCTCTTGTTTGGGGTATTGGTTTTTTAAAGATGAATTATTTGTTTTGTTAAATGCAAGCCCTCTTTTACAAGAGAATTTCTTTTATATTTTTTTATTGGTGTTCCTCATTAGTTTTTATGACCTAATGACTTCTGTTTCTCATTCATATTTAGATGCAATAACTCCTATTCTTATTAATGAAGTATTCCACAAGTTATATTGTTTAATTATTTTGCTAATTCATGGTTTTAAATTTATTGATTTCACATTATTCTTACAATTATATGTTTGTGGATTTTTACTTAAATTAGTGTTATTATTTGCTATTCAATTTTTTAGAGGGAATTTATTCTTTAGGTTTTCAATTAGTGCTTTAAGAATTAAGGAGATTCTAGTGTATGGCTTTTATGTGCTAATTGGAGGTGCTTCTTTGATGCTTGTTAGTAGAGTTGATATGTTGATGATTGGTGCTTTATTGGATTTAGAGGATGTTGCTTTTTATAGTTTGGCTTTTGCTATTGGAAGTGTAATAAAAGTTCCAGGAAAGTCTATTGTTGCAATATCAATTCCACTTTTATCTAAGGCATGGGAAGAAAATGATTTGAAAAAAATTAAAATTATCTACTACAAATCTGCTATAAACCAGTTAATTATAGGAGGAGTATTCTTTCTGTGTATTTGGATAAATATTGATGCTATGTTCAGCTTACTTCCTGAGAAATTTTCTCATGGAAAATGGGTAGTATTTTACATAGGTTTATCGCAATTATTTAATGTTGCTTCTGGTGTAAATGGTTCTATTATTGTTAATTCAAAATATTATAAATATGATTTATTTACAAATATTTTATTAGTATTTTTTACTTTAGTTTCTAATTACATATTAATTCCAAAATATGGTATAAATGGTGCAGCTATGGCAACTGCTTTATCTGTTCTTTTATTTAATATTATTCGTTTAATCCTAATTAAAGTAAAAATGGGAATTCATCCTTTTTCTGGAAAAACACTTTACACAGTAATAATATTTTTATTTATATATCTTATAAGTACTTTCATACCATTATGTGGTAATTTATATTTAGATGTTGTTTGGAAAACTTTTATTGTAATTGCCATTTTTATTCCTTTATTATTAAGATTAGAGTTATCTGAAGATATTAATGAAATAGTTTTTGATATTAGAAAGAGGTTAGGGTTTTAATAATAAATTAGTTTTTTATTCTTTTATAGCTCTAAAAGTACTGAATGATTATTTTTGTACTTATACAAAAAGAAATAGAGTGAAAAAAGTCAGTGTAATTTTAACGACATATAATTCCGAAGATCAATTACAGGAAGTATTAAATTCAATAAATAATCAAGAAGGAAGAGGAGAATTATTTGAAATTGAGCTTTTAGTAGTTGATGATTGTTCTACAGATAATACAAAATCTATTCTAATAAAGAATAATGTTGGTTTTCAGCTTACCAATTACAATACTGGAGGTCCAAATCAAGGAAGAAACCTTGCGCTTATGCAATGTTCAGGAGAATATATCTGTATTGCTGATCATGATGATATTTGGTTCCCAAATAGAATTAAGAAATTATTAGAGATTTGTCATTTAGCACCAATAGTAACATCTGGATATATATTGTCTGATGATACTTCATTAAAACAAGTAGCTAGAGTTAGTAAACCAAAAGGTGTTAGTGGGCATTTAATTTATGAAAAAAATGAAACATTTTTAAGAAAACTAGCTAAAAGTAAATCAGGACAACAAACCTATTTAGGTAGTATTTTATTTCATTCTTCTTTAAAGCAAATACTTTTTGAAGAAGAATTTGGAATGATTGATTTTGATTGGGTTTTGAAATTGTTTCATAATAAAGCTTCAGTTGAAGTTTGCAGTGCTTTGTATTTAAGAAAAGTTGAGAGTGATAACCTTTCTTTAAACGAACAATATCGAATAAATGACTACTATTATTCTTTGAAGACTATTTCAGTTTATAAACATGAATATTCAGCTGAAGTAATTTGTGCTGAAAAAAGAATAAATGGCAGTCTGGGTAGGTATTACTATTTAATAGGAAATATGAAATTATCTAGAAAATATTTATTTAAATCGACTATTGAATTAAAGACTATATTATATCTAATTACTACATTCGTGGGTTCGAAAATTGTAAAAAGATATTTTAAAATTTTCGGATAAAAAATTTGTTTTAATAATGGAAATACATTTATTTATTCTTTGGAGTAAAGTTAGCATTGAAAGAGAAAATATTTTATCTGATATTGCTGATAAATTTACTACCCTAGATGTATATAATATTACATGGAGTGAAAATAAATTCTCTGAAAATCTATCTAGGTTTTATGGGCAAAATTTGCCAAAAAATTCTAAAAAAGAACAGCATTGTGGTAGTGAAAAATTTACTTGTGTTATTGTTAGGGATGAAAGTCCAAAATATCAGCCTAGACAAACATCAAAGGGGATTAGAGTTGTAAATGTTAATCTTTTTGATTCAAAGAAATTATATAGATCATGGACAGGCGGAGGGCATAAAATTCATGCAACTGATGATGTAGAGGAAACGAGGATACAGTTAATGTTACTTTTGGAAAAGCAATATGATTCCTACTTAATTTGTAATCAAAATTTTGTTGCAGAAAAAGAATATAATCAGGATTTAATTAGCTCTAGTGGTTGGCAGTCTTTAGAAGATGTCTTTGATATTTTGAATAAAACAATTAATTATGTTATTTTAAGGAATTTTGAAACTATCCATGATCAAATGGATAGTCTACATCCTGATATAGATATATTGACTGATAATCAAGATTATGCTATTAGTATCCTTAATGCTCAAAAAACTTTTAGTAAAAAATATAGGGTGCAGTATAAAGTACTTATTGATAATAAGTATATTAATTTTGATTTAAGATTTAACGGAGATAATTATTATGATATTAATTGGCAGAAAGATATTTTAGTAACAAGAGTAAAGGAGGATTTCTTTTATAGGCCTTCAAATGTTAATTATTTTTATTCTCTTCTTTATCATGCATTACTTCATAAAGATAAACTTGGATATGATTATGAAAGAAGATTGTTAGAGCTAAATAATAAGTGTTCGGTTGTATTTCACAGGAAGTATTTTTCTGTTTTAGAAATATTTAATGAGTTAGAGGAATTTATAGATTCTAAAAAATACTATTTTACTTATCCAAATGATTTTTCTGTTCATTGGAATTATCAGTTATATTCAAAAGTAAACCCATCTTGGTCTTTTTTTCATAAGGCATATAGATCATATGTTAGTTTTATGAAACTGGTTGGGGATACAAAGAAAAATATAGCAGGTTGGTTAATGAAGTTAGTTAGAAGAAGTCTATTGCTTTTTATAAATCATTGGAAAATTTTAAGATGTCTTAAGGATCTAAAAGTAAGTGACATAAAAATTTTTAAATTTAAAAATTGGCATGATGGTTTCGCATATTATTCAGGTGTCTTTCAGGGAGAGATTGTTTTTATAAAAATAAGTACAATGCACTTATTTTTAGACAACGAAAAAATATTTTATGATCTTTTTAAAGATAACCTTTCACTACTAAAAGTTATAAAGTTCTTTGAAAATAAAAATATTCAAATTTTGATTTCTGAGTTTTCAGATGAAAAGGAATTAACAGAACAGGATATTTTGGATGATCCAGATAGGCTATTACAAATATATGAAATATTAAAAACCATAAAACATAAAGATTGCATTCATAGAGATGTTAAATTGAATAATTTTCTATTAAAGGATGATAAAGTTAGGATTATTGACTTTACATATTCAACATGCTTAAATTATTCAAATAGATTTAATGATCTATCTTTTAATAAAAGGGAGGACGTTATGATTTTAAAAAACCTTGGAGGTATTTTTAAACCCAATATTTTTCAATGGAATGATTTTTATTCTATTGATGTAGTTTTAGAAACATTATTTTCGGAAGATATGGATATTGATACTAGACATAAAATACTTAAATACAAGCAGTTATTTAGAGAAAATTTAGGCGATAATTATCATGCTACAAAATAATAGAAATAAGTAAATTATTTTTTCTTTTCCCAATCCCATGCAGATTTCATAGCTTTTTCTAGAATTTCTTTGGGTTCCCAATCTAGTTTTATGTTTACTAAATTTACATTAGCATATATTTCTTCAATATCCCCACTTCTTCTTGGGCCAATGGAATAGTTAATCTTTAAATTATTTATTTTTTCAAAAGCTTTTACTGCTTCTAAAACACTTACTCCAATACCTGTGCCAACATTAAATGCATGTTTCCCTCGGTTTTTAATTAGAAATTCCATTGCTTTTACGTGCGACTTTGCAAGATCAACTACATGTATGTAATCTCGAATACATGTACCATCAGGAGTATTGTAATCGTCTCCAAAAATAGTGATGTACTCTCTTTTTCCAATTGCACATTCTGCAATTATAGGTACTAAATTACTTGGCCTGTCAGCTGAACAATCTCCAATTAGAGTTGTAGGGTGAGAGCCAATAGGATTAAAGTATCTTAAGGCAACACTATTACAATTATCTGATTTAAGCATTTCTTCGCAAATCTGTTTAGTTTCTCCATAAGGGGATTCAGCTTTCTTGAAAGGAGCATTCTCATCTACTGGTAGAACATCAGGCATTCCATATACGGTGCAGGATGAAGAAAATATGATGTTTTTCACTTCATTTTCTTGCATACATTTAAGTACAACTTTAAGTGAACCTATATTATTGTCATAGTACTTTTGTGGATTTTTTACAGATTCTTCTACAGATTTGTGAGCTGCAAAGTGTATAATACCATCTATTTTCCCTTCTTCAGAAAATACTTTATCCATAGCATACTTGTTTGTACAGTCAGCATTACGCCATTTTACTTTTGCGTCTATAATTGATTCAATTCCATCAATATTTTTATGGGATGTGTTACATAGATTATCAACTATAATGGGTGTATATCCTGCAGTAATTAGTTCCACAATTGTATGTGATCCAATATATCCTGCTCCTCCAGTTACAAGTATTTTTCTCATATTTAATTTTTTTTAATAGTGTAAGTCTAATATTAATATTTTTATAACTAACTGTTTTCCTTTGCATTTAATATGCTAGCATTTAGTTCAAATCCTGTGAGTAGGATAATGGAATTAAAGTACATCCAGATAAGGATA
>CATIQX010000015.1 GCA_949531795.1 Cryomorphaceae bacterium
TAATTCAGGTTTTTTGCCACCCATATAAGCCATTGCCCATTTCATACCCTGTGCATCTGCTACCATTGGCATTGCTTCGTGCGGATCTTTCCATCCATTCTCAGAATCAGACATTCCAGCCATTCCTCTTGGATTTCCAGCCATAGCAGTCCAACCGTTTGTGCCTTCTCTCAATACACTCCCATCCATATCAATTACTGTGCAGCCCAAAGCAATAAATGAGGGTGCTGCAGTACTATAAGCCCATATTTTCCATTCAGTTGAAGTGTGAGGACCTTCTGGTTCTCCATTGTTATCTATCTCAACCGATGGCGACGCTTCTTGTTTAATATTATTGCAAGCAGATAAGTTTACAACTAAGATCAATACTAATAATTTTCTCATTTTTTTTGGTTTTAGGTTAATAATACATACAAGGTATAACTTTGTATTGAAATTACATCTAAGGATAACCACACATTAATAAATCACTAATAATCTGCTTGTCATAACATTAGAAATAATATTTGAGGTGCAATTTATGTAGTGTCTTAAATGCTGAGGTTTAAAAAAAACGTCACTAAAGCTAATTAGTGATGTTTTTATGCATAGGAATATCTTTTATTTAATTGTCTTCAGATCTTGATCCTATCTGAGATGTTCCACTTCCACTTGATATTGGAGAATAATGAGCGGTTTTTATAACCCATTTACCATTTTCTTTTATGTAAGTTTCTGATACTCTCGTCATATAATGAGAGACAGCAGGACTCCCTTTTGGTTTCATACTACCTTCGCTATAAAACAAAGCTATTGCAGCTTTTCCTTGGACAAGAGATACTACTTTGATATGTTTAGGTTGTAAACTAACGTAATCCCATTCATTTTTTCTGTTGTTGGGATTTTGATCATAAATCATTAGCCCCCCTGTAGAATTAAATGCATAGTGACCATTGTCTGACATAAGTCTAACATCAATGTTTCCCTTATTGTTTATTTCCCAATTACTTTGAATTAATTTTGTAATCTCTTTCTCATCTGTAGAATTATTTTGAGCAATAAGATTGGAAGTAATAAATAGAAGTAATAAGATTCCGCTTTTTTTCATTTTAATTGATTTATGGTTAATAAGTCACTAATATAATAAACTCTACTCCGTGTATTCCTGAACTTAATTAATAAACAAAGGCAAGTCTTCGCTTACTTCATTAGTAGCTTGTTTCATTCTTGGTAAAGTGTATGGTAAGGCAAAACTTACTGAAGATGATATGCCTGTATTAAGGACAAGTCCTCCAGACTGGTTTATTAGCGCTTGTAAGTGCAGAAGATGTTGCGAAATCAATTGTACCCATTTTTTAGACCCTATACCTTGGGCACTAAATAAAACCCATTCAAATCCATTATTGGCGGGGGTTTAAAGATTAGGTGAGTCAATAAAAACCAGCATGGGAGTTATACTCTTGAATTAATCTAAAAAAACACAAAAAATGCGTAATATTACTTAAAAATGATCAAAAAACGCTCATAATGAGTCAAAAATGACTAAAAAGTGAGTTTTTTATGAAATTACAATTACTGAAGATGATGTGCTTGTTATTGAACAGTAATTGTTCCATACATACCATTATGAACTGAACATTGGTAGAAATAA
>CATIQX010000016.1 GCA_949531795.1 Cryomorphaceae bacterium
AAATCAGATGACATATCTTTGAATATGCAAAATCTGTAATTATCTGGGTGTATTTCTTTTCTCATAATTGTATCTTCTTAAATTAGGGCTGCAAAAATAAAAAGTTTTATTTAATCAGCAACACTAATCTGTAAATATTATAAATTTAAATCTTCTAATAGAGTATTCGTTACTTTCACCCCTTCTGCTGAAGATTGCAACTGACTTAATTCTGAATCATCTAATTTAATTTCAACTATTTTTTCAATTCCGTTTTTACCTAAAATAACTGGCACACCTATGCATAAATCAGTCAAACCAAACTCCCCCTCTAACAACACTGAACATGGAAACATTTTTTGCTGATTACAGGCAATCGCTTGAACCAAACTGCTGACTGCAGCACCCGGAGCATACCAGGCTGAAGTACCTAACATTCCTGTTAGCGTAGCCCCTCCTACTTTAGTATCTTCTAATACTTCTTGTAATCTTTCAGCATGCAAAAATTCTGAAATTCTAACTGAATTTCTAGTCGCCAAACGAGTCAAAGGTACCATTCCTTTATCAGAATGCCCACCAATTACCATCCCTTCAATATCAGAACTTGGGCACTCCATAGCTTCAGCTAATCTATATTTAAATCTTGCAGAATCCAAAGCACCACCCATACCAATGATTCTGTTTTTTGGCAAACCAGTTACTTTATGTGCTAAATAAGTCATAGTATCCATCGGATTACTTACAATAATTAAAATAACATCAGGAGAATATTTAATTAATTGTTCTGAAACAGATTTTACAATACCTGCATTAATTCCAATCAATTCCTCTCTTGTCATTCCTGGTTTCCTTGGAATTCCTGAAGTAATAACTGCAATATTACTATCTGCAGTTTTAGAATAATCGTTTGTTGATCCTGTAATTTTAGTATCAAAATCCATTAATGATGCAGTTTGCATTAAATCCATAGCCTTTCCTTCAGCAAAGTCATCTTTAATATCAACTAATACTACTTCTGATGCAAAGTTTTTAATTGCAATGTACTCTGCACAACTTGCTCCTACCGCTCCTGCTCCTACTACTGTAACTTTCATTATTTTATTTTTTATAATTGTTTTCTAACTTTATTAAGCGTCAATATTTGCATACTTAGCATTTGCTTCTATAAAAGCTCTTCTTGGAGGAACTTCATCCCCCATCAACATAGAAAACACTCTATCTGCTTCAGCTGCATTATCAATCGTAACTTGTTTAAGTGTTCTATATTCAGGATTCAGAGTAGTGTCCCAAAGTTGCGAAGCATTCATCTCCCCTAAACCTTTATACCTTTGAATGATTACATTTACATCCTTACCTGCTTTCATCTCCTTAATCATCAAGTCTCTTTGAGACTCCTCCCAACAGTACCTATGATCCTTTCCTTTTTTTAACAAATATAAAGGTGGAGTTGCAATATAAACATACCCTTGCTCAATAAGTGGTTTCAAGTAACGGAAGAAGAAAGTTAATAATAGAGTAGCAATGTGAGAACCATCAATATCCGCATCCGTCATGACTACAACTTTATGGTATCTTAATTTATCTATATTTAATTCTCTTTCATCATCCAAAGTACCTATAGAAACACCAAGAGCTTTAAACATATTTTTAATTTCCTCATTTTCAAAAACCTTATGCTGCATAGCTTTCTCAACATTCAATATTTTTCCTCTAAGAGGTAAAATTGCTTGAAAATGTCTATCTCTACCTTGCTTTGCTGTACCTCCCGCTGAATCTCCCTCTACCAAATAAATTTCACATTTCGCAGGATCTTTTTCAGAACAATCAGAGAGCTTACCTGGAAGACCCGAACCAACCAGGACACTTTTTCTCTGAACCATCTCTCTTGCCTTAGTTGCAGCATTTCGAGCTGTAGCAGCTAATATTACTTTTAGCACAATTCTTTTTGCTTGCTCAGGATTTTCCTCCAAGTAAAAAGTAAGCATATCACTGACTGATTGAGAAACAGCAGAAGTAACTTCCTTATTCCCTAATTTTGTTTTTGTTTGCCCTTCAAACTGAGGCTCCATAACTTTTACAGAAATTACAGCAGTTAAACCTTCTCTGAAATCATCCCCAGAGATTTCAAACTTCACTTTCTTTAACAATCCTGATTCATCAGCATATTTTTTAAGTGTCCTAGTCAATCCTCTTCTAAAACCTGAAAGATGAGTACCACCTTCAATTGTATTAATGTTATTCACGTAAGAATGAACATTCTCAGTGTAAGAAGTGTTATAAACCATGGCAACTTCAACTGGGACTCCATCTTTTTCACCATCAATGTAGATAACATCTTGTAAAATTGAATCTCGAGTTTCATCCAAAAAAGAAACAAATTCTTTTAATCCTCCTTCAGAATAAAATTCTTCTTTCACAAACTCTCCATCATCATCTTTTCTTCTTTTGTCAGTAACAGAAAGGTTAATGCCCTTATTCAAAAAAGCTAACTCTCTTAATCGTGCAACTACGATATCAAAATGATAAACAGTTTCTTCAAAAATTGAAGCATCTGGAAGGAAAGTAACGAAAGTTCCTGTTTTATCAGTTGTTCCTATTTCACGCACATCATACTGAGGAACACCAATTTTATACTCTTGTTCAAATACTTTTCCTTCTCTATGAACTTCAACTCTCAAATCAGAAGACAGTGCATTTACACAAGAGACTCCTACACCATGAAGGCCACCAGAAACCTTGTAAGAACCTTTATCAAACTTACCCCCAGCATGTAGAACAGTCATAACTACTTCCAAAGCAGATCGCCCTTCTTTTTCATGAATACCAGTAGGAATACCTCTACCATTATCAGTGACTGTAATTGAGTTGTCTTCATTTATAAAACAGTCAATATGAGAACAATGACCAGCAAGTGCCTCGTCAATTGAATTATCCACCACTTCATACACTAGATGATGTAAACCTTTCATCCCAATATCACCAATATACATGGCTGGTCTTTTACGTACTGCCTCTAAACCTTCAAGTACCTGAATATTACTAGCAGTGTATTCTTGATTTTTATTTTCTTCACTCATAAAATTGAATTAATTTTTCTTTTTTTTTAAACACACAAATATACACTTATTCAATGAGTTAAAGTACGAAAAAAAGCATGAAAATTAAAAGGAATTTTTCAACAAATGTTAATAAATTTAGAAAGAATAATTCAGACCAAAAACACCATTAAAGCCAACTTCAAAATAACCATCCCAAACATCTTGTTTAGAATTAGTAAGATTATTTAAATTAATATACGCAGATATATTTTTCGTATAATTATAATACATCCCTAAATTTATATGAATTTGAGAAGGGAACTCTTTATTAGTTTGAGATGCGAGAGAAACCAAATGTGAACCAAAAGAACTAATTGCTTTTCTTTTATCCATAAAACTCAATGATGGAGCAACTTTAATTTTATTTCTCAAATTAATAGGAACCATAACATTGAAAGTCAAGTTAGGCTTATGATAAACTTCCTCATCCCAATTATAATAATTTGCATTTGCATTTAAATCAATAATTTTATTAATTTTTCTAACATAATTTACATTTACGTGTAATTGCTTCACATCAAGATAATTAACTAAAAAACGATTATAGTTCAGATCATGATTATTAACAAAATAGGCGAAGTTCTGAACTGTACCGTAAGCAACCCCGCATTCTAACAACTCATCTTTAGATAACATATTACGCATAGCAAAATATAATTCATCAGTACCAGTTATTTTTAAATCATGCGAGGCTTTTCCTGAAAAAATAGCCTGGTTAGTACCATAGGAATGAATATAAGGATTCTCATCAGAAAGCGATTTAAGCGTATGCATTTGCTGCTTATGACGAAGACCACCATACACCAATAAAACACCTCTTACTAGCTCCTTAGAAGCTTTAATTTGTGGAAAAACATCAATAGGCGTATCATCTGACAAATAATGAAGTCCCAATCCTAAATCAAAATCAAGACCATACTTAGTAAATGAAGTAGAGGGAGAAAAATAAAATGATAGTATATTTGCACTTTCAAATTTTGAGTCTGGATTATTATACCTTAAATAATTGTCTAACTCAATTTCCAATGAAAAAGGTAAACTCTTTATCGTTTTACTTAAATTTGCACCTAAGTGGACTTGATTTTCAGAAAGCTCATTCAAATCAGAAACAAAAAAAGTTGTGTAGTATTTTAATTTATCAGCTGCCAACTCTTTAGACACAACAGATAAAGAAATTTTAGAATAAGCAAAACGGTTTCTATAATTTTCTTCATTAGATAATGTTGAATTTTCATTCCAAAATAATACTGTCCTTCTGTCGTAATCTAAATTTGCCATAAAAACATGCGAAGCAGTAATTTTTTTCCCATACAAATGCATGTTGTTTTTGCCATTTTTATACAAAGCATTAGAATCATCGTAGTATCTGTTCGAGAAATGATTAAGCAATACACCATAACTCATTTTCTTGGAGCGCTTGCTATTGTACAGAACACTTGCCTTAGTTATCCAAGCACTACCAAAGCCCAATCCTACTCTAGTAGATTGTAATTGCGCAATTTTATCCGCTTTTACTTTTGCAGCCTTTAAGAGCCTTATTTTATAATCCGATTTTAAATCAGTTTCCACTACTGCATATTCTTGGGTACGTACTTTTTTAATTGTATCTGCAAAAGCTGCTTTTTCATTCAATCGACTTGCCTCAGAAATAGATGGTATAAATCCTTCTACTACTCTTACTTCAGTCGTACCAATATCTTGTGCTAAAAGCTGACTAGTACTAAATAAAATCACTATACATATTTTATTCAATTTCATCTTTCTCAATGTATTCGTTAATTATTTCTAAGCTATCTGTTTTAGGGGCAATTAAAGTATCAGGAGCCACCACTTTATAGTCTTCATCAATCACCTTCTCAATTAAAAACTCTACTAAATCATAATCAATTTCTTCTTCTGAAATTTCAATATAACTTTGATGCCTCACAACTAACAGCTGCTGTTCTTTTATTGCAATACTCAAAGTTTCCCTTTCTAATATTAACTCCCAATTTTTCCTAGCCAAATTTACTAGCTCTTCCCCATCATAATTTTCAATAATACTTTCCAAAGTTGCCTTTGCCTGAAAGTCATTTTCCTGCACCACATAAATATCAGCCAGTAAAATAAATGCTTTTGCTATAAAATAATCACTTGTGTAACCTTCGGCCAATTCAAATATCATTTTCTCAGCCAAATCCAGACTATCGTCCAGATACGTTAAGTATGCCAAATAATATTTCGCTTCAGCACCTTCATCATAATCCGAAAGCTCCACTACTTTTTCGAAAGTAGTTTTGGATTTTGCATAATTACCTGAAGAAAACTCATGTCGAGCAATAATTATTTTTGCTTTACTCATTAACCAATCATCCGTTTTATCTAAATTAATAACCTGCTGAGCATAGCTATAAGCTAGCTCAGGGCTTAGCGTTTCATTCCCATACATAAGACGAATAACAGCCTCTCGTTTTAAAGAATTATTAGCGGCAACTTTCTCTAAATTTTGGTAATAGATATTTGAATTATCATAATCATCCACAGCATAATACTTTCTTGCCAAAAAGCTTAAAGCCGATTGCTGATACTCAGCATTAGAAACTTCAATCAATTCAGTATACATGAGCACTGCATTAGTTGTATCCCCAACTTTCACACAAGAGATAGCATTATAATAGGCAGCATCTATTTTAAATATTCCATTTTCAAATTTTTCTAAATACTGATTGAAAGTAGTGTTTGCCACCTCATAATCCCCTTCTGAAAATTTCATGAAAGCCGTATTATATGTCAAGGAATCTTGCTCTGCTCTACTAATGCTTATTTCAGGCAAACCATTTACTATTGCTAAATACTCATCCACCTTAGCCAAGCTCACATAAGCAGCCTGCAATCCTGACAAAGCTTCTTTAAAATAAATAGTTTGTTGGAAATTATTCACTACAAATAAAAAGGATATAATTGCCTGATCAACTTTACCACTGTTAAAATAAATCATTCCTTTACTCAAATGAGCGTCAGCAATGAATTGTTCATCTTTAGTTTCAGCTAGTAATTTTTCATAATGGAAAAGTGCTAAATCATTTTTGGAAGTGTTTTTATAATATCGTGCCAAATCATATAGCGCATTATCATAATAAATAGAGGTTGAGAAATCACTAGTTAACTGTTTTAATAATTTTACTTTAGTATTATTTTTTCCTGATAAGCCCAAAGCAACCGATCGCTTATAGATAGCATAATCCCCATCAAACAAAGAATAGGCGATTGCCTTGTTATAATATTTTTCAGAAAGCGAATATTCTTGATTCATAAAAAAGCAATCTGCAATACGCAAATAAGTATCATTCAAATGCATACTGTCAGTTGCTAGCTTTTCATATTTTCTAAAGTAAGTATTTGCTCGCTTATATTCTGCTTGCTTAAAATAAGCATATGCTAAATGATATTGCTTTAGTTCGTGATAAAACTCGAAATTTATAGTATTATTTATAGGAAGATTAGTGTAAAGATCAGCTGATCTTGCAAAGTCATTTAACTGATAATAACAATCTGCTAGCCAAAAAACAGTTACATAAGCTATTTCATCATCTATAGGATACTGAGTAGCTAATTGAAAATAAGTAAGTGCCTTCTTATAGGCAGCAGCATTATATTCCTTAACTCCTAAAAAGAAAGCAAGTTGTTGAAGTGATTTTTGCTGTTGCTGATCAGGTAAATGAATAGCTAATAAAGCATCAAAAGCCTCATTATATTTACTACTACTTTGGAAAACCTGAACCATCAAAGTTTCAATTTCTTTTTTATGAATTGCATTATCGTATTTTTCCAAATAAGTTTTAAGTACTAGTAAAGTATTATCAAAAGGTAAATCCAACTGATACGATAATTTTGCATAATTATAAAAAGCCTCTTCCTGGAGCACTTTATCGTAAGAATATGATGCCGACTTTTTAAAAGCCTGTAAAGCATAATTAAACTGCAGAACTTTTAAGTAAGAAGCCCCCAAACAATAAGCAGCATGCTGACTGATACTATCAGCAGAACCACTTACTTTCTCTAAATAATTAATAGCATTTTCGAACTCACCCACTTTAAAATAGGATTGACCTAACAAAAAATTAACAATAGGTTTCACTTGATCAAACTGCTCAACATAAGCAGAAAAGTGAATAATGGCTTTTTCAAAATCTTCTGTACGATAATAGGCCTCTGCCAATAAACGATTTACCTCTAACTTTCTTGTAGGAATAACAGTTTCTAAAAGAGGGGATACAAATTCAATTAACTGCTCATATCTTTGCTGAAAAAAATAAATTTGAGCAATGTAATACGGAATAATAATCCTAAACTGCTCATCATCAATTAGATTATTAAAACCATTTAAAGCAGTTTCATACAAACCATTTTGGTAAGCAATATAAGCAGAATAATACTGAGCAGTTGTTGCGTATTTACTATTTGTATTAATTAATTTTGAGAAATAATATTGAGCATCATCCAAAGAATCAATTCTGAAATTAGCATAAGCTAATTTAAAAATTAAATCAGTGTAGTGTTCTAAATTTTTGAATTGTAGAAAATAGTTAATTGACTTATAATAATCTAAATTATTATAATAATATAAAGCCAAATCCTTATTAACTTGCTGAATCAATGATGAATAAGGAAATGATATAACAAATTTTTCATACAAGAAAACAGCATCTAAAGCGAATAATTCCTTTGAGCATTTTGCGTTATAATAATTAGCCAGCTCATTGGTCTTACCATCAACAATTATCTGCTGAAACAAAGATTGAGCAGCGCTGTAATTCTCCTCCAAAAACAAAGCTCTTGCCCTTGCAAAATCTGCTTGCTGAGCTTTGACTTGAAAACAGAAAAAAAGAGTCAACAGAATTAACTTTATGAGCTTATGCATATAATTTCTTATTAGATTTAAAAGTAAATAAATTAGTCTTGATGCGAAAAATAGATAATTGAAGTTTTCAACAGATTTAACTAACAATTATTGACCTAAACAAGTATTAAATGAATAATTAATTTCTTACTTTGCGATAGTGTTATATCTCTTAAAAATAAAAGGAACAAAAACTATACCTGACTTTGTACAGATCAGAGATGAACAGATGACTTTATGCGCCTATTTCAGGTTAAGTCAACAAGAGTCTGGACTAAAAAAGAACAACTTGGAAGCTGATTCAAAAGAGATAATGAATTTATTAGACAGTATTCCTTACGGTAAAATTCATAAATACTACAAAAAAAAATGAATAAACCCATTATTAATTTGGAAGGTGTAGATATTCATCAAAAGGAACAAAAGATTTTCAGTAACATAACATTAAAAATTGCTCCTGGAGATTTTATATATTTAGTGGGTGAAACAGGAAGTGGCAAAAGCTCCTTACTCAAAGTATTGTATGGAGAACTAAAAGTGAGTGCAGGAAATATTTACCTTACAGACATTGATCTAAATAAAATTAAAGCTAAAGAAATTCCTCATTTAAGAAGGAAATTAGGAATTGTTTTTCAGGACTTTCAATTACTATCTGATAGAACAGTATTTGAAAATTTATCTTTTGTACTACAAGCTACAGGATGGAAAGATAAAGTAAAAATTTCCCAGCGGATAAATGAAGTACTAGAAAGCGTTCACATAAGGGAAGTCAAGAATAAAATGCCTTATACATTATCTGGCGGAGAACAACAAAGAGCCGCTATTGCTCGCGCACTTTTGAATTATCCTGAAATTATTTTAGCAGACGAGCCAACTGGAAATTTAGACCCTGAAAAATCAGAAAAAATAATTGAATTATTCAAAGATATAAATTCAAAAGGAACAACTGTTTTAATTGCTACACACGACTATTCAATAATTAAAAAATACAAAGCACGTACATTAAAGTGTGCTGATGAAAAAATAAGTGAAATTGAAATAACAAATGAGTAATATCCTAAATAATTACTCATTAAAGAATCACAATACGTTTGGTATAGCTGTAAAAGCAAAATATTTCTCAACATTTTACTCTATTATTGATCTGAAAGAAATTCTAAAAACTAATTTACACAAAAAAGAAAAGTTCTTTATTCTTGGGAGTGGATCTAACATACTTTTAACAAAAGATTTTGACGGATTTATTCTTCATAATAAAATTGAAGGCATATGTATTTTAGAAGATAATAAAAATAATATATTAGTTGAAGTTGGTAGTGGAGTAGTGTGGCATGATTTTGTAATGTGGAGCGTTAGTCAAGAGCTATCAGGAATAGAAAATTTAGCACTAATACCAGGAACAGTTGGAGCTAGCCCAGTTCAAAATATTGGTGCCTACGGGATGGAGGTCAAAGACACAATAACTAAAGTGCATACTTTAGAAATTAAAAACAACGAAGTTAAAATTTTTAGCAATAAGGATTGCGAATTTTCATATCGAAACTCTGTCTTTAAAAAAGAAGAAGACAAGAACTTTATTATCACTAAAGTTGAATTTAAGCTAAGCAAAGAGCACTTAAACAGAACAACGTATGGAGCAATTGAAGAAGAGTTGAAGAATTTGAATCTAGAAGCTAGCCCGGCAACTATTGCTGAAGCAGTAATCCAAATTAGAAATAGAAAATTACCTGATCCTAAAGTCTTAGGAAATAGTGGTAGTTTTTTTAAAAATCCTATTATTGAAACTACTGAATTTAATACGTTAAAAAAAGAATTCCCTAAAATGGTAGGTTATACAATTTCAAATTCTCAAACTAAAATTGCTGCTGGCTGGCTAATTGATAATGCAGGACTAAAAGGTTATAGAAAAGCTGATGCAGGGGTACATAAAAATCAAGCATTAGTTTTGGTTAATTACGGAAATGCAAGCGGAACTGAAATCATAAATCTAGCGAAAGAAATTCAACAAAAAATCAAAGTAAAATATGGGATTATCATAGAACCCGAAGTAAGTATCTTATAATGAAAAGCAAGAAACTTCAAGATAAATTAAGAATACATTTTCCTTTTATACCAACTTCAGAGCAAGATTTACTTATATCAGATATAGCTAATTTTGTTAGTACAATTGGCAATAGAAGTATCTTTATGTTAAAAGGTTACGCAGGAACTGGAAAAACTACTTTAGTTGCTACTTTGGTGAAATCATTACCTGTTTTAGGTAAGCGCTCAGTACTTATGGCTCCAACTGGAAGAGCAGCTAAGGTTTTAGGCAAATATTCGAAAAAATCAGCAAGCACAATTCATAAAAAGATTTACTGGATAAAAACCAACAAGAGTGGAAACACTTTTATCACACTTAAAGAAAATACTCATAGTAATACTATTTTCATAGTAGATGAAGCTTCAATGATTCCAGAAAATTCGGATAAAGGATTTGGTAACCGTTCCCTTTTAAATGATTTAATTGAATATGTATATACAGGTCTAGATTGCAAACTTATTTTAATTGGCGATACAGCACAACTTCCTCCTGTTCATTTAGATATTAGTCCTGCATTAGATGAAAGTAAGCTAGAGTTAAATTATAATAAACAAGTTATTTGTAAGGAACTTACCCAAGTTGTTAGGCAAAAGAAAGATTCATTAATCCTAGAAAATGCAACAGACATTAGGAATAGAATTGCAACTTCTGACGAATCCTATCCTAAATTAGCGACCAATTCAGAAGTTATTCGCCTTAATACAGGTGAAGATCTGCAAGACGCACTAGAAACATCTTACAGCAATGAAGGAGTTAATAATACTACCGTACTTTGCCGATCTAATAAAAGAGCAAACCTTTACAACCAGCAGATAAGAGCAAAAATAAGGTGGCAAGAAAATGAAATTTCTGCTGGAGATATGCTGATGATTGTACGAAATAATTATTTTTGGCTAGATGACAGTAGTAAGGCAGGTTTTATTGCAAATGGTGATATTGTAGAAGTAGTAAAAATAAAAGAAACTATTGAACGCTATGGATTCCGCTTTGCAAGGGCCAGTGTACAAATGGTAGATTACCCAGATGAAAAAGAACTAGATGTAATATTACTATTAGAAACATTAACAAGTGAAAGTCCAGCCATAACTTATGAGCAATACCAAAAACTATACAAAGAAGTTGGTTTGGACTATAAAGGTCAAAAGGAAATAAATAAAAAAATTAAGGAAGATGAATTCTTTAATGCTTTACAAGTGAAATTTGCTTACGCAATTACTTGTCACAAATCGCAAGGAGGTCAGTGGGAGAATGTATTTGTGGACTTAGGCTACTTTACTGAAGAGATGTTAGATAAATCGTATCTAAGGTGGCTATACACAGCACTAACACGTGCAAGTAAAAAGTTATATCTTATTAATTTTAATGATAAATTTTTTAAAGACTAGTTTTTTAAAGACTATTATATAGACAGAAACAATTATAACTTTTTATACATAAAATAACTTACACTCTAAATCAAAAGAATAGATTGATAAAACTAATAAATAAAAAGATACAATTAGACTTGAAATAATACCTCTAAGTTATAATCGAGAAGAAAAGACCTCATTGAATATTCTATTTGCAAAAAGACTAAATAAAGAGTTAATATTTAGCGCACCTACTTCAATAGTTTTTAGATTTGCAATACAAATATTATGTATAAAATATTTAAAAATATTAATATGAACAAGTCTATTTTGGGATAAACTAATTATTGGGGTTTCAACTGATAAGTTTAATGTAATAAAAACAAAGACATTTTTTCCAATATTAGAAAATAATTGACAGATTAAGTTGATTGCTAAAAATAATTAGGACCATAAATTGACTAATAATTAAGATAATAATATGAAATTGAAAAATTGGAAATAGTATGAAAAACCATATAGTTGGAATATCAAATTCTAAAAGCATTAAGTACTTACCTAAGCTAATAAGTCTTTTAATATTTCCTATTTATTGCCTATTACATCTTATGCCTAGAAATAAGAGAAATTGGGTTTTTGGATCGGGAGTTGGGATGAGCTTTAGTGACAATGCTAAATATCTATTTTTATACTGTTCATCAAAAAAAGAAATCAATTCCTATTGGATAACAAAGAATAAGACTTTAGTTGAAAGCTTACGCAATGATGGACTTAAGGCCTATTATAAATATAGTATAATGGGAATATGGTTAAGTATTTCCTCCAAAGTATATATATACGATTCCAGAACTAGTTGTATTAACCATTGGACTTCTGGAGGCGCTTTTAAAGTAAGTTTATGGCACGGATCTCCCTTAAAAAATATCGATAGAGATATAACAGTTAAGAACAATGCATTTTATTTAGGCAATCATACCTTCGGTCCAAAACGTTATTTTGTACGAATGATAATGCCGGAATGGTTTGTGGAAGCAGACTTAATGATTGCTACATCCGAAAAAGTAAAAGGATATTTCAATTCTGCTTTTGGTTGTAAAAAAATTGAAGTTACGGGTTACCCCAGAAATGATATTATCACTAACCCTACTTTGTATGCTAAGCATTTGGTATTTGAACAAAACATTATTGAATCTTTAACTACTAAAAAGACAATTTTGTACGCACCTACTTTCCGTGACACAAATCGTTTTGACAGAAAAACTCCTATTGAGTGGGAACGCTTGAATGATTTATTAAAAAAGAATGATACTACTTTTCTTATCAAATTACACAGACATGATTATTCTATGGCTATGAAAGAGAAGTGTAGTCATATTAGAGTATTGGATAATGAA
>CATIQX010000017.1 GCA_949531795.1 Cryomorphaceae bacterium
AGGGCTTTTGAAGAATCATTACGAAAAAGAAACATAGCTTACAAAATTTATGGTGGACTTTCGTTTTACCAAAGAAAAGAAATAAAAGATTTACTTGCTTATTATCGTTTAGCAATTAATCCAAATGACGAAGAGGCTTTTAAGAGAATTATAAATTACCCAACAAGAGGTGTAGGTGCAACAACTATCCAAAGACTTAATGTTTTTGCGAACGAACATGACAAAAGTATTTGGGATGTTATAAATAATTTAGATGAGATAGAAATTAACATTAATAAAGGCACGCAAATTAAACTTAAAGAATTTGCGCTCATGATTAATAGCTTCATTATAAATACTAGAAAAAAAGAAGCTTATCTTGTTGCGGAAGAAATTGCAAAACAAAGTGGATTATTTAACGATTTGTACTCTGATAAAACTCCTGAAGGTGTCAGTAGGTTTGAGAATATTCAGGAATTGTTAAACGGAATAAAGGATTTTAGTGAAACTGCTGAAAAAGGAGTTAATAAATTACCTGATTTCATGCAAGATGTTGCATTACTGACAGATCAAGATAAAGAAACTGAGGAAGATTTTAATAAAGTAACTTTAATGACTGTTCATGCAGCAAAAGGATTAGAATTCCCATATGTATTTGTTGTTGGCTTGGAAGAAAATCTTTTTCCAAGTATGATGAGTGGTGAAAGTCAAGAGAATTTAGAAGAAGAAAGACGTCTTTTCTATGTTGCAATAACAAGAGCTGAGAAAAGATTATTTTTGTCTTTTGCCTCATCTCGATTTAAATGGGGACAGTATACAGATTGCGAACCAAGTCGATTTATTAGTGAACTAGACGAAAGTTTTTTAGAAAAACATGAAATTACACCAAAAAATAAAAATGAGTCTAGTCCTCATAAAATTTATGCTAAAACTAAGTTCAAGAAACAAGAAAGCTCTAATGTTACAAAAAAATTTATTGCACCTAAAAACTTAACAAATATTAATAGAGCGAGAAATATTAGCATAAATGAAAGTGATCTTAGCAAAATACAATCTGGAATGAAAGTGAAGCATTCCCGATTTGGTGAAGGGAAAGTATTGACTGTTTTAGGAGAAGGAGCTGACAAAAAAGCAGGGGTATTTTTCAGTGGCATTGGACTAAAGCAACTATTACTTAAGTTTGCTAAACTAGAGATATTACAATAGCTAAATAAAAGAGCTTAATGGGAGTTTTATAATTTAATCAACTAAATTATTCTTTTTATTTATGATATCTAAATATATCTTACAATTATTTTCATCAATCTTTAACTGACTTCGCAAATCTACAAGAGAATCAAACTGTTTTTCGTCTCTAAGTCGTTTTAAAAACTCAACTTTTATATCAAAATCATAAACATCATCTGAAAAATCAAAAATATGCACTTCTAAAGAATGCTTACCCTGATCAAGAGTTGGTTTATTTCCAATATTTAACATGCCAAAATACTGCTTATTTTTCAAAACTACTTTTACAACATATACTCCATCACCAGGTATTAATTTCCACTTATTTTCAATCAGAATGTTAGCAGTTGGATAGGCTAGTGTTCGTCCAATTTTATTACCTACAACCACAACACCATTGATTAAATAATTATACCCTAAGTAAGCATTTGCTTTCTCTATAATTCCAGCAGATAATAACTTTCTTATTTTTGTCGAACTGACAGTAACTTCTGATTCATCTTGTGGTGGAATTTGTTCTAATTTAAAATCATATAACTCTGAAAGCTCTTTCAATTCAATATAAGAACCCTCTCTATTCCTCCCAAAATGATGATCGTATCCAACAACCATGTGTTTCATATTCAATTTATTTACTAGTAAATCTCTAATAAAATTAACTGATTTTGTTCTTGAAAAATCTTTTGTAAACTCATGAATAATAAAATGCTGTATTCCTGATTTTTCTAATTCTTTTATTTTCTCATCAATCGTATTTAAAAGTTTAAGCTTTTGATCCTCAGGCTGCAAAACATGCCTAGGGTGAGGATAAAAAGTAAGCAAAACACTTTCTCCACCTTCATTTTGAGCAATTTCATTCATACGATTCAATACATATCTATGTCCTTTGTGTACACCATCAAAAGTACCTAAAGTTAATACTGACTTGATATCTGATGGAAACTGATCTATTGAATGATAAACTTTCACTTATTTTTTAATTTTAGGTATGTTGAAAAAGTGTTCAAAATTAACAATTAATTTAAACCGATTAATATTAGCACAATACAATTTAAAAATAGTAAATTTGCATCCGATTTAAATTAAGTATTTTAACGACTTTAAAAGATATAAAAATGTCAAAAAACACCGGAAAAGTATCACAAATTATTGGACCTGTAATTGATGTTTCATTCGAAAACAATGAAGCTGGATTACCTAACATATATGACTCATTAGAAATTACAAGAGCTAATGGAACAAAATTAGTATTAGAATGTCAACAGCACATTGGCGAAGATACAGTAAGGGCGATTTCAATGGAAACTACAGATGGCATTAGTAGAGGAACTACTGTTGTTGCCACTGGGTCACCAATCAAAATGCCCATAGGAGAAAACATTAAAGGCAGGGTATTTAATGTAATAGGAGATGCTATTGATGGAATGGAAAACTTAGATAGCACTAACGGGTTGCCGATTCATAGAGATCCACCAAGATTTCAGGATCTATCAACGGCTACTGAGGTGTTATTTACAGGTATAAAAGTTATTGATTTAATTGAGCCTTATGCAAAAGGAGGTAAAATTGGTTTATTTGGAGGGGCTGGTGTTGGAAAAACAGTTTTAATTCAAGAGTTAATTAACAATATAGCTAAAGGACACGGTGGACTTTCTGTTTTTGCTGGTGTGGGAGAAAGAACACGTGAAGGAAATGATTTACTAAGAGAAATGTTAGAATCAGGAATCATTAATTATGGAGAAGATTTTAATAAATCAATGGAAGAAGGAGGCTGGGATTTATCGAAAGTTGACAAATCAAAATTAGGAGATTCAAAAGCAACATTTGTTTTCGGGCAAATGAACGAACCACCTGGTGCTAGAGCAAGAGTTGCACTTTCTGGCCTTACTATTGCTGAATACTTCAGAGATGGAGAAGGGGATGGAAAAGGGAAAGATGTACTATTCTTTGTAGATAATATCTTCCGTTTTACTCAAGCAGGATCTGAGGTTTCTGCATTACTAGGCCGTATGCCTTCAGCTGTAGGTTACCAGCCAACATTAGCAACAGAAATGGGAACAATGCAAGAGCGCATTACTTCAACTAAAAACGGATCTATTACTTCTGTACAAGCAGTATATGTACCTGCTGATGATTTAACTGACCCTGCTCCCGCTACAACATTTGCCCACCTAGATGCAACTACGGTTCTTTCAAGAAAAATTGCTGAATTAGGTATTTATCCTGCAGTTGATCCATTGGATTCAACTTCAAGGATTTTATCACCTGAGGTAGTTGGTGATGAGCATTATAAATGTGCACAGGATGTAAAAGAGTTACTACAGAGATATAAGGAATTACAAGATATTATAGCAATTTTGGGTATGGATGAGTTATCTGATGAAGATAAATTAGCTGTACATAGAGCAAGAAGAGTACAAAGATTCTTGTCACAACCTTTCCATGTTGCTGAACAGTTTACAGGCCTAAAAGGATGTTTGGTTGATATTGCAGACACAATTAAAGGATTCAACATGATTATGGATGGTAAAGTAGATCAATATCCTGAAGCAGCATTTAACCTTGTAGGTTCAATTGATGAAGCAATTGAAAAAGGAGAGAAAATGCTAGCTGACGTAAAATAATTAAAGAATGATATTAGAAATAATAACACCAGAAAAAGAAGTTTTTAACGGAGAGGTTAACTCAGTGAAATTCCCTGGAGAATCAGGTGAATTTGAAGTACTCAATAATCACGCTTCTATTATTTCAACTTTAACAAGTGGAAGTATAAGAGTGATTACTATTGAAGATAAAACTGAAAACTTTACAATAAATGGTGGCGTAATTGAAATGAAACAAAACAAAATTATTGTTTTAGCTGATTAATTTACAAGCATTAAATTTAGAAAGAGGATTACATTGTAGTCCTCTTTTTTTTATGTTATTTTTGAAAAATGAAAAATTACTTTTTTATAATACTTATTCACAGCATTCTTTTAAGTTCCTGTTTACCGAAAAAAATATTTAAATTACAAGAGGGTGATTTATTGTTTCAAGATTTAGACTCCTCTCCCCTATGTGATGCGATTGAACTAGTAACACCAGGATACAAAGACGCTAATTTTTCACATATCGGTTTAGTAGTTTTAGACAATGATACACTTAAAGTTTTAGAAGCTATTCCTCCAAAAGTTGTTTTAACAGACATGAAATCTTTCTTTAATCGCTCATTTGACAAAGAAGGTAGGTCTAAAATAATAGTTGGAAGATTAAAGGATAAATTTCAACATACAATTAAAGATGCAATTATTTATGCTAAAAGAAAAATAGAAATGAAGTATGATGAAGTATTCCTAATGAACAACAACTCATACTATTGTTCCGAACTAATCTTTGAAGCATTTGAAAAAGATTCTATTTTCAAACTAAAACCAATGACTTTCCTTCATCCAGAAACTAATGATACACTAACTGTTTGGAAAAATTACTATTCAGAATTAGGCATTAAAATTCCACAAAACGAAGCAGGAATTAACCCTGGAATCATGTCCTTATCTGAAAAAATTGAAATGATCTATTTTTACGGAACACCTGATGGGATGAAACAGTAGCAAGCCCTACTTCTTATTTATAAATAATAATAATACATTTACCGAAAATCTCGCATCCAAATAATCAGCTACTATTATACACAACTAAAATTAAATAATGAAAAAAATAATATTAATTACACTTACTATAGCATTTGCAATATGTAATTTAAAAGCTCAAAATTCAATCAAAAAAAATCTGGATGAAGTTATTGTATCAGCAAACAGAGCACAAAGCGAGGGGAACATTACAAATGTTCAAATAATCAGCTTGGAAGAGATTGAAAATGCACCTGTACAAACAATTGAAGATTTATTGGAATACGCAATGAATGTTGATGTAAGACAAAGAGGAGGACAGGGAGTTCAAGCTGATATTAGCATGAGAGGAGGTACTTTTGAACAAGTACTTGTCATGTTAAATGGCATTAAATTAAATGATCCTCAAACAGGACATCATAACATGGATTTACCTGTAAGTTTAGAACAAATTGAAAGGATTGAAATAATCACTGGTGGTGCTAGTAGGATTTTTGGGAATTATGCTTATACAGGAGCTATCAATATTATTACAAAATCAGAAATGGCTAATTCTCTTAGTATTAGTGGAGGAGAAAATGCATTTCAAAGTGGAGGTATTAATTACCATACTACTACTGGAAATCTGAAACACAATATTTCAATAAATCAGAAAGAAAGTGATGGGTATATTGAAGGAATGGACTACAAAATAAAAAACTACTATTACCAAGCAAAAACAAATATTGATGGAATAAATGCACTCTTTAATGCAGGTTATACTAACAAGGAGTTTGGAGCATTTAGTTTTTATACACCAAAATACCCTAATCAATTTGAAAAAACACAAACTACTTTCGCATCATTACAACTCAGAAAAGAAGGAAAGATAACTTTGGATAATAAAATATCATGGAGAAAACATAATGATGAGTTTATCTTATTTAGAGAAAATCCATCTTGGTATCACAACTTTCATGAAACAAATGTATTTAGTATGGATATGAATGTGATACAAAAAACAAAAACAGGAACCAATGTAATAGGTATGGAGATAAGAACAGACAATATCATCTCTAATGTTTTAGGTAATGATCTTGAAAGTCCAATTGAAATTGATTCTAATAATTTTTATTACAAAGGAGCCAGCAGAACAACAACAAATCTTTTTATAGAAAAAAATATTAACCTAAATGATTTAGCAATATCTGCAGGAATCATGATGAATATTGATTCTGAATATGGAAATGAGTATTTTCCTGGAATTGATATAGCTTATAATGTTAGTGATAATTTTAAAGTATTTACGTCATATAACAAATCAATGAGGACTCCTAATTACACTGAATTATACTACTCATCTCCTACTGATCAAGGAAACATTAACCTGAAGTCAGAACATTCTACCAATCAAGAATTAGGTTTAAAATGGAATGGTAATTCACATAAAACTACATTCACTTTCTACAAAAGAGAAGGGGAAAACATGATTGATTGGGTATTAATAAATGGAGATAGTATCTGGAGGACTCAGAACCTAAGCCAACTTACAACGAAAGGATATGAATTAAACTCTAGAATTGATATTAATAAAATGTTCGACACTAATCTGCCAATTTCAACTTTAAACATTAGCTATGCAGTAAACGAATCAGATACAACTTCTGAAGGATTCCAATCTGCATATGTTCTAGATCATTTAAAATCAAATTTATCATTCACTGCAAGCCAAAATATTAATAAAAATATCCGTATTGATTGGAGAGCTTCACGACAAGATAGAGAAGGAGGATATATTGATTTCGAAAGCGGGGAAGATGTAGAGTATTTACCTTTTTGGTTAATTTCAACAAGACTATCGTACAAAGTATTTACCAACAGCACAATGTTCTTAGAAGTAACTAATCTATTTGATAATGAATATGTAGACTTTGGCAATATACCTCAGCCAGGAAGATGGATGAGAGCTGGATTGAAAATTACAATCTAGTTAAGATTTTAATTTCTTATTGTTCAGATGTCTATTAGCATCTCTTTTTGTTTTAAGTTGCATCTTTTTGTCAAATGCTTTCTGCAAATCAGTATCCGTTTGGTTTGCCAAACAGAGTAATACAAACAATACATCAGAGAGCTCCTCTCCTAATTCCTTTTGGTCAGTTTCTTTAAAGGATTGCTCACCATATTTTCGAGCAATTACACGAGCTACCTCCCCTACTTCTTCTGTTAGGACTGCCATATTAGTAAGCTCATTAAAATAACGAACACCATACTTTTTTATCCA
>CATIQX010000018.1 GCA_949531795.1 Cryomorphaceae bacterium
AACCCCAATCTACTTTTATTGCTCCTTTATTGTAGTTTCCTTTGTGCGAAAAATTAAGAACTCTAGCGTTCAGGCTATTTCTTGCATGGTTGATGTATTTTCCAACTCCCCGGTCAAAAGCAATATCACCAAATTCATCCGACCCTAAATTATTTTCCAATTGATATAACCAATATTCTCCTAGGATATCAAAATTTTCTTGCTCAAAGGTTTGAAAAGCTGAGGTGGTAAACTGTAAATTTAGCTCGGTACTTGGCTGGTAGGTAGTGCTTAGTGCTCCAAAAAATGTTTCGTATTTATCAACTTCCTGTCCTTCAAAATAGATTCTGAGTTTTAGAGCTTCATTAATAGTCCCAAAGTCAGTATCTCTGTTTTCGGGTATCATGGTGTATTCGTTTTTGCTAATGTTTCCTAAAAAACTAATTTGCCAATCCGTATTTAATTCATAATTGATAAAAGCTTGCAGGTCAGAAAATTTGGGTGTGTAATCAGCCTTAGTATCCATAGCATTAAAAAGATACTTACTGGTTTTATGCCTTGCACCTATTAAGTAGGAGAGTCTTCCGTTTTTATTTGTCCCTTCAATATGTCCTGAACCTCCCAACATGCTTAGTTGTAAGCTAGCGGCTGTTTCTCTTGGACGTTTGTAGGTTATGTCTAGTACGGATGACATCTTGTCTCCATACTTAGCCTCAAAACCTCCTGCTGAAAACTGAATACTTCCTACCATATCAGTATTTACAAAGCTTAGTCCTTCTTGTTGTCCTGAACGCACTAGGAAAGGACGATAGACTTCAATTCCGTTTACATACACTAGGTTTTCATCAAAATTACCACCCCTTACCGAATACTGTGAACTTAGTTCATTGGCTGAACTTACTCCTGGTAGGGTTTTAAGTATTGCCTCAATTCCACCACTATTTCCAGGTAGCACGCTAACATGTTTTGGTTTTATACGACTAAAGCTTTTCTTTCTGCTTTTTTGATCGGTAACAATTACATCATCTAGTAAGGTGGAGGAGGATTGTAGTTGAATATTAAGGGTATAAGTTTGCCCTTTTTTTAGCATTGGGATTCTTATTTTTTCAATATTAAAACCAATAAAACTATAACCAATAACTACGGATCGGTTAGCAGGAATTGTTAAACTATATAAACCATCAGCTTCAGATGTAACTCCAATACTTTTTCCTAAAACGCTAATGTTAACAGCAGGCAAAATATTATTGTCTTCATCAGTAATAAGTCCAGTAATAGTTTGGCTATATCCTAAAACGGAAAGTAGAAAAGTAAAAGTTAGTAAAAGCCCTTTGTGCATATTGGCAAAAATAGAATTATGTTGTGTAAATAACTCTAAAAATTAATAGTTATTATATTTATCTGAAAGCATGCAGTATTACTGTTGATTTTATTAGCAATTAGTTTAGCTTTATTGGTGTTGTTTGCTGCTTTATTGGTGTTGTTTGCTCTTTTATATTTATAGTGATGATACAGTTGAGAAGAAAATGATAATTGAGTAATTTGTCGAACAAAATGCATTTCTTCACATTTGTTTAGAATGACAACTTCCTCTTATTCATAAATGACAGCTCCCCTAAAGCAGGAGAGCAGTTATAGGAAAGATTGCCACAGCTAAAGGTTTGCTTTGGCAGAAAAATAAAATCCTTAGCAAAATTAAAAGAGAAAAAATAAATAGTAAACTCAAATGCTTGAAACAGGCATATTCTGATTATGTTTGGAGAATTAAAGCGATAGATTAACATTGAAAAAACTACTACTGAATTGAATATGAAAAAAACTCTTATTTTATGTACAGGAAATTCCTGTCGTTCACAAATGGCCGAAGGTTTAATTAGTAATGCTTTCCCTGAAATGCAAGTGTATAGTGCTGGAACAAAACCCGAAACAGTAAATCCTTTTGCCGTAAAGGCAATGGCCGAAATCGGACTAGATATTTCTAATAATATTTCTAATCATGCTGATGAATATGCTCATATCCATTTTGATTATGTGTTTACTGTTTGTGATAACGCAAAAGAGATTTGCCCAATATATCCTAAAGCGAAACAATTAATACATCATAGCTTTACTGACCCAGCTCATGCAACAGGAACAGAGCAAGAACAATTAAAAGTATATGTTGGCGTAAGAGATGAGTTAGCTACTTACTTTACATCTTTTTTTAATAATGAAAATGGACTTGGGTAAAAATCCCTACTTCTTATTTCCTAATCCCTAATAATTAAATTCAGCTTTATAGTCCGTAGCATTACCTACATTATCAATTACCTTTAAAGTAAAAATATGTTTTCCTTTGCTGATGTTTTTTTCAATATCAAATTTCAATAGATTACGCTTGTAATCATAATCCATAAGTATCCATTTTCCATCAATTTCTCCTCTGTAGGATTTTATACCACAATGCTTATCTTTTATTGTTAACTTAATTGTGGTTTGGGTATTAAATACTTTCCCTGGAAATATATTTACTCCTTTAATTTCAGGATTTGTTGTGTCAGCTACAATACAGAAATCCCCAAACTCTCTTACTTTTGTTTTTAGAAAACCATTTTCCCAAACCCCTCCTATGTGCCAATAGTTTCCTCTCATATCAGTGGTTGCAATATAAGTTTTGCTTTTAAGGCTGTCAGCAATATCTGCTTTAATTGAGAGAGTGTATTTTTTATGTACTGGTATATTATTGAAATGAACTTGATGAATTTCTCCAAATACACCAGAAACAGAATCGGTAATATTATAGTGAAACATTAAAGGTTCGTATAACGAGAATTTATCCATATGAAGTTCAATGTTCTCTTTTTTAAAGGTATTTACTTTGTTAAAACTAAAAGGGATACTTATGCTGTCTTTTGGTATAGTGCACCTATTTAGTAAAGGGTTGTTGGTTGATTTGATTTTAAAATCCAACTCAGATACATTGCCGTAAATATCGGCTACTTCTAAGGAAATTGAATGCGTTAATGTATCTTTAATACTTATTATCCCCTCATTTATTAAGTTGCTGTAATTTTTAAGTTTATTATTAGGTAATATGTAACATCTATGGTATTTATTTTTACTCTCCTTTTTTTCTTTATAACCCCCATGGGCATTAATATATCTGCTGGTGCTAAAATCTAATACGTCAACCTTAAATTGGTAACAGATGTTAGTGTCTACACATAGTTTTATGCTATATACTCCGTTTTTGTTATAGCTATCATTTAACTTGTCATACGTAAAAATTCCTACAGCAAAAGCACCATTTATAGTAGGTGTTTCGTCAATTGAATATTTATCATTTGTATTATTTATAGTAATGATTTTACTTTTTCTGTATCCATCAATGAGGGTGGTGTCTAAAGCATATATTTTTATTTTCTTTAAGGTAGGAGCAATGTTGTCGGAAATATTAAAGCCAAATTGTAAAGGGTTTATTGGTCTTTCAGTTTGTGTATCTCTTATTTCAAAATGTAAGTGTGCACCATCACTTCCTCCACTATTTCCTGAAAGTGCAATAACCTCTCCCTTGTTTACAGTTAAAGCATCTTTATTTGGATAAAAATTAATTTCAAAACTTTCTTTTTTGTAGTGTTCCTTTTTTACAATACTGTCAATTTTAGTGCTGAATTTTTTCAAATGGGCATATACTGAAGTATGCCCTGTTTCTGGATGAGTAATGTAAATTGCTTTTCCATATCCCCAAGTAGATACTTTTATTCTTGAGATGTATCCGTTTGCAATAGAATATACTTTTTGACCTTCAACTCCCTCAGTTTTTATGTCGATTCCTGCATGAAAATGATTGCCTCTTAATTCCCCAAATGTGCCTGAAAGCAACATTCTAAAATCAAGTGGTGCTTGGTAAACCTGTGCCTGAGAAAAGTTGGTAGATAAAAGTATGGTTATCAGTAATAAAGATGAAATTAATTTCATTTACATATGGATTTGATGGAAAATTAAAACTTCGGTAAATATAACATCAAAATTATATTCAAAGTATATTTAAAATCCCTAAGTTTGTAATAATTATTTTCAAGTGAAGAATATTGTAAACAAAATAGAAGTTAAGCTTGGGAAGCTGATTGATAAGTATCAGAAAATTAAGCAAGAAGTGTTGATATTACAACAAGAAAATGAGGATTTCGTTGTAAGTTTAAAGTTGAAAGAAGTAGAGATTTTAAATTTGCAGGAAAAAGTAAAGCTCATGAATATCTCAAAATCGGTTGATGCCTCAAAACAAGAGGTTAAGGAAACTAAACTTAAGATAAATGAGTATGTACGGGAGATTGATAAATGTATTGCATTATTAAATAAATAGAATTAAGCACAGTGGATAAGTTATCGATAAAATTACATATAGCAAATCGTATCTATCCAATGAAAATTGAGCGGAAGTCGGAAGAATTCATTAGAAATTCTGTAAAGAAAATTGAAGAGCGACTAAAGTATTATGAAGAGAATTATGCAATTAAGGACAAACAAGATTTACTTGCAATGTGCCTTATTGAATATGCTTCAAAGTTTGAATCTGTAAGTAATAAAAAGGTAGTTGATGACGATGGTTTAAGCGAGAAATTAGCTGAAATTGAAGCTGTCCTATCTAGTAATATATAAATAGTTCTTTTAAATAAATAAATTTAATCCCGTATTAATGTTATTGTTAAACTCAACACTTAAAGTATTGGGGATTGACTTAATATGTTAAAAACAGGCCTCAACCCTTATGGGTTCTCAATTCGAGACAGTGGAAGTTTGCAATATGTTAGCAACCCTATCCATGTTTGAATGGAGTTTTTCAGTTTTTAGTACGGGATTTTTAATTAATGAATAATAGAAAATGATAGAAATTATAATAGCAGTAGTATCAGTTTCATTTGGAGGGGGATTAACTTTTTTTGTTGTAAACGGTAAAAATAACACCAAAGCAAAATTAATAATTGATGATGCTCAAAAAAATGCTGAGCAAATAAAGAAGGAGAAAATTTTACAAGCTAAAGAGAAATTTATTGAGTTAAAATCCGAACATGAAAAGGTTATTATTAAAAAGAATAATGACATTAACAATGCTGATCAACGAGTAAAGCAAAAGGAAAATACCCTTAACCAAAAACTAGCTGAGGTAAATAGGAAGGATGCTGAGTTTAAAAAAGAGAAAGCAGCTATCGATCAACAAAGATCAGCTTTAAATAAAAAACATGTTGAGCTTGAAAAATCGCATAAATTACAAGTTGAACAGCTCGAGCAAATTTCCAATCTTTCAGCTGATGAGGCAAAAAAACAATTGGTAGCAACCTTAAAAGATGAGGCTAAAACAGAAGCTTTATCTATTATAAATAATACAATTGAAGAAGCAAAACTTACTGCAAAGCAAGAAGCAAAAAAGATTGTTATTCAAACCATTCAAAGAATTGCAACTGAGGAGTCAGTTGAAAATTCTGTATCTGTTTTCAATATTGATAATGATGCTGTGAAAGGTAGAATTATTGGTAGGGAAGGAAGGAATATTAGAGCTATTGAAGCTGCAACAGGAGTTGATATTGTAGTTGATGATACTCCAGGAGCAATTATACTTTCTTGTTTTGATTCCGTTAGGAGAGAGGTGGCTCGCTTGTCATTACATAAATTGGTTACTGATGGTAGAATCCATCCTGCTAGAATTGAGGAAGTAGTAAAGAAAACAGAGAATGAAATAGAAGATGAGATTATTCAAATCGGTAAAAAAACGACTATTGATTTAGGAATTCATGGGTTACATCCTGAACTTATTAAGATGGTAGGTAGGATGCGTTACCGCTCTTCTTACGGTCAGAATCTGTTACAGCATTCTCGTGAAACAGCTAATATGTGTGCGACTATGGCTGCTGAACTTGGATTAAATACTAAATATGCTAAAAGAGCAGGTTTATTACATGATATAGGTAAAGTTTCGGCAGATGACGCAGAAACACCGCATGCTATTATAGGTATGAAGCTTGCTGAGAAATATGGTGAAAATAAAGAAGTTTGTAATGCTATTGGGGCTCATCACGATGAGGTAGAAATGTCTTCATTAATTTCTCCATTAGTTCAGATATGTGATGGTGTTTCAGGAGCAAGACCAGGAGCTAGAAGAGCTATGACTGATCAGTATATTAAAAGAATTAAGGAATTGGAAGAAACTGCTTTAGGATATCCTGGAGTACTTAAATCTTATGCTATTCAAGCAGGTAGAGAGCTTAGAGTTGTAGTTGAAAGCGAAAAAATAACTGATGAAAAAGCATCAGAGTTAGCTTTTCAAATTTCGGATAAAATACAAACTGAAATGACTTACCCAGGGCAAGTAAAAGTTACTGTGATAAGAGAGACTAGAGCGATAAGTTACGCTAAGTAAAATTTAATTTCTAAATATAAAAACCACTCAATGAGTAGTTTTTATTCTATTATTAATTATAAAGTAATAATATTGAATTCTAGCTCTAGGTTTTTTGCCCATTGATTAGTTTCCTCTTCATTTTCGTAAGGGCCAATAAATACTTGATAAACCTTATCCTTTAGGTTTGAGTTTTCAGGTAAATAAATGTAGTCACATTTAAATCCTTTTACTCTTAGATCGTTTACCATTGCTTTTGCAGTACCTTCATCTGTAATAAGGTTTGTAGTAGAAACTATAGCTATATTGTTTCCTTTTAAATTAAGGTTATATTCTAATTTAGGAGGAGTTGATTCCTTTAAGGCTTCATCTGATGTTAAATTATTAACTAATGAATCGAAATTAGTAAAACCATAAAAAATTCCGTAAGCTAATGATACAATTATTACGATTTTTTTTATTAATGATAAATTCAAAGGTTTTTTATCGATTATATGATTTTCATTACTAAAATTTGAAATTTCGATTACTTTCTCTGTTTTTTTTCCATTTTGT
This sequence comes from Cryomorphaceae bacterium, assembly GCA_949531795.1. GTDB lineage: Bacteria > Bacteroidota > Bacteroidia > Flavobacteriales > BACL11 > UWMA-0277. The sequence goes on from CATIQX010000018.1 coordinate 6,908, forward strand.
ACGGGTGTGTCTTGCTTTATTTTTATTTGTGCTAATCGTTCTTGTAGAATTCTTAGTTTTTCATCATTTGTTTTATCGCTCATAGTATCTATAAATTTGGAGGCTAATATATTACTTATTTTTTATTGTTAAGTAGGCACCTTTCAAAAATTATTGAAAGTTTTAATTTTGCAGACTTTACTTGTTGAGGAATTATACTTTCCTCTGTAAAGCCTGGAATAGTATTTATTTCAATAACGTAAGGTTTTCCTTTCATAATTATGAAATCAATTCTACAAATTCCATTTAATTCCATCGCTTTGTAGATCTCAGTTGTAAGTTTTTGTATTTCAATAGTTAGTTTTTCGCTAATTCTTGCAGGGGTTATTTCTTGAGATTTCCCCTCGTATTTAGCCTGATAATCAAAGAATTCATTTTCAGTTTCTATCTGAGTAATTGGAAGAGCTTGGATATTTTTTTCATTATTAAAAGCACCACAGCTTACTTCAATACCATCTATAAATTGCTCAATAAGGACTTTGTTGTCATATTCAAGAGCCGTATTTATTGCCTTTGTTAAATCTTCTTTTTTCTTGACTTTTGATATGCCAAAACTTGATCCTGCACCATTCGGTTTTACAAAGCACGGAAGTTTTACCCTACTAATAACTTCTTTTTCAACAATACTGTCTCCCTTTTTGTGGAAAAATGAGTTAGCACAACTAAATCCTAGTTCTTTTAATCTTTTATTACATTCATATTTATTAAAAGTTAATGCAGAAACCTCAGCATTACAAGAAGTGTAGGGAATATTTAATTTATCAAAATAAGGTTGAATTAACCCATTCTCAGCAGGACTTCCGTGCAGAGCCATGAAAATAGCATCAAAAGAAATACGTTTATTTTCTATTTCAAATGAGAAATTGCTTTTATCAACATCAATTTTATTTTTTTTAATATATGTATAGAAATTATTATTTTTAAGATGAATAATATAGCTGTTAAACAATTTAGGATTTAAATGTTTTAGTACAGTATTAGCGCTTAGAATAGAAATGTCAGATTCAGCAGAATCGCCACCAGTTAAAATTGCAATATTTTTCATTAAATATAATCTCTAACAAATTAACAAAATATTTATTGTTTATCAAACTGCTTTGCTTGCATAATTTTTATATTTGTAATTCGTTACTGTTAATGAAACACGATATTTTAATGCTAGCTTTTCATAAAAATAAAAGTTTTTACAAACACACTTTTTTTGCTCTAATTACTTTAGTGTTGTTGTTCTTTGGTTGGTTAAAATATCTTGATTACTATACGCTTCATAATAAATATATAGTTGTTCCTGATTTTATTAACTTGCCAATTTCAGCATTGGACTCTTTGGTTGAAGTAAATGATATTCGTTATGTAATTATTGATTCTATTTTTGATAAGAGTAAAGCAAAAGGAGTTGTTGTTAAGCAGGATCCCTCTGCTTTAACTAATGTAAAAAGTAATAGAAAAATTTATTTAATAATTAATTCTTTGCAGTCAAGAAAAGTAGAATTTCCTGATATATATGATTTGTCTTTACGTCAAGCTATAAGAAAGTTAAATAAAAAAGGATTGGTAGTAGGGACTTTGGAATACCGAGATGATATCGCAACTAATAAAGTATTAGATTATAAAATAAATGGTTTAAAAATTGACATTGGACAACAGTTGTATTATGGTGCAATTGTTGATTTAGTGATTGGTAAGGGTTTAAGTGAGCAAAGTGTAATCGTACCTAATTTAGTTGGACTGACTAGAGTAGAGGCTAATATTGTGTTAAAATCTACTTCCTTAAATATTGGTTCTGAAATCTTTAAAATTCATGTTAACGATTCTTCTTCTGCCATTGTATACAAGCAATTTCCAGAAGCAAATGATGATAATACTTTACACATCGGTTCAGTAATTGATCTGTTCTTTAAAAATATAAAATAATAGATTTGTAATGAAGATTCTTATCCTGATAGCTGTTTTATTTTTCTCTCTTTTATTGAATGCTCAGGAGGTATTGTCCCCCTTAATTAGTAATCCTGTCTTAAGTGTTGAAAAACTATTTATTAATAAAAATAAGAGTGCAATAACCTTGCCTTTTTTTGATGATTTTTCGCAAAATAAACCAAATGTAAATACTGATTTATGGGAGCAAAGTTCAGTTTTTGTAAATAGCACCTACCCAATTAATCCTGTTACTATTGGTGTTGCTACTTTTGATGGCTTAGATGAGTATGGTTTCGCTAGAAGTTTTTCTCAAGTAAACCCTTCTTCTCCTTCTGATACTCTATTGTCACAGGAAATTGATCTATCAGCAATTGATGCTGCTTATTTGATGTTTTATTTTCAAGGCAAAGGGATAGGAGATTCTCCACAGTTTAATGATTCTTTAGTGCTTGAGTTTTTTAGTGATGCATTAACATGGGAACAAATTTGGTTTTCTTTTGGACAGCCAATGCAAGAATTTGAAAAAGTAATTAATATAATAAATGATCCTAAATTTTTGCACAATGCTTTTCAATTCCGTTTTAGAAACTATGCTACTATTTCAGGTAATTTTGACCATTGGCATATTGATTATATAAAGTTGGATGAATTTTTAAGTTCTTCTGATACTAGTGTTTTAAATGACGTATCGTTTGTTTATAATATTCCTTCATTTCTGAAAAATTATGAGCAAATGCCTTGGTCACATTTTAAGAATAATGAGGAAGCTGAACTCAAAGATTCTATAGATGTGATTTTGAGAAACAATCAATCAAATTCATTCCGGACATTTAAATATGATTTATTTGAAAATAATGTTTGGACACCCCAATTCCCTTTATATAATGGTAGTTATAATGGTCCTTATGAATTAGAAATAAATTTATATGATCAAATTGGTAATTATTTTCTAGAAGATCCAAATACTGTAAGTATTGGAACTGATATTTTTGATTCTTTTCTTGAAGATAGCGTCTCTTTCCATTTTAAATTTGTTTCTTCTCATCAGTTGGTTGCTGATTATAATTTATTTAATGATACAGTTTTTCATATTCAGCATTTTAATTCTAGCTTCGCTTATGATGATGGAGTTGCTGAATCTGCATATGGAATTAATGTTATTGCTGCAAAACTAGCGTATCAATTTACATTAAATCGACCTGATACTTTAAGAGCTATTGAAATGTATTTCCCACAAATATTGGATTCAGTAAATCATATTCCTTTTTACCTTACAGTTTGGGATAATAATAATGGACAGCCAGGTTCAATTTTGCATCAGCAAGAAGTATATCCTAATCATACTGAAAATGGAAAATTTCATTATTATTATTTGGATTCTGTTTTTCAATTGGTTGGTACATTTTATGTAGGTTGGGAGCAAATTACTAATGATGTATTAAATATTGGTTTGGATAAAAACAAATTAGCAAATCAATTTATGTTTTATAATATTGGTTCAGGATGGATAAATTCATCTTATCCAGGTGCTTGGATGATACGTCCTTTAGTTAGTATGGATGAAATCATAATAACGCAAGATGAAATTAAAATTGATAATTTTAAGCTATATCCTAATCCAGCAAATCAGGAATTAAATATTCTGTTGAATTCAATAGATAATATAATTTCAATTTATAACCTTCAAGGTAAAATAGTGAAGCAAATTTTTGTTTCTGCAAATAATTGTAAGTTAAATATCACTAATCTATCATCAGGAATGTATGTTGTAGAAGTTAAAAATAATGAAGGTAGAAAATTTAAAAAATTTATAATTGAATAAAATGGGAGAGGGAAAAGAGTTTGAACACTATAAATTTATTGCTGACAAAGGTCAAAATCCTTTAAGAGTAGATAGGTATTTACAAAATTTTGTTGAGTTTTCAACTCGATCCAAAATTCAACAAGCTGTAAAAGCAGGCAATGTTAGAGTTAACGACATTGTAGTTAAGTCTAACTATAAAGTTAAGGGAAATGATATTGTAACAGTTGTTTACGATTTTCCTCAGGAAAAAAATGAATTATTACCACAAGATATTCCAATCAAAATTATTTACGAGGATGATGATTTATTAATTGTAAATAAGGAAGCCGGTATGGTTGTTCACCCAGGATTTGGAAATTATGATGGAACCTTAGTAAATGCTTTAGCTTTTCACTTCAAGAATTTGCCTAATATGGGAGAAGAGGATAGGCCTGGTTTAGTGCATAGAATTGATAAAAATACTTCAGGAATTTTAGTGATTGCTAAAACTGAAAAGAGCATGACTATTTTGGCTAAAAAGTTTGAGGATAGAGATTTAAATAGAAGGTATATCGCTTTAGTTTGGGGTGATGTGAAACAGGATGAAGGAACTATCACTGGGAATATTGGTAGGAGTTTGAAAAACAGAAAAATTATGGATGTTTTTACTGATGGAGAATATGGAAAGCATGCTGTTTCACATTATAAAGTACTTGAGCGATTTGGTTATACAACTTTGATTGAGTGTAAATTAGAAACAGGTAGAACTCATCAAATTAGGGCACATTTTAAGTTTATTGGACACCCGCTTTTTAATGATGAAGAATATGGAGGGAATGCAATTTTAAAAGGAACAACTTTCACTAAATACAAGCAGTTTGTACAGAATTGTTTCAAAATCTGTGATCGACAAGCCTTACATGCAAAATCCTTAGGATTTACACATCCTAGAACTAGTAAAGACGTTTTCTTTGATTCTGAATTAGCAGAGGATATGCAGCTGCTAATTGATAAATGGCGTAAATATGCAAACCATCAACAGCTTTAATATTTAATATTCTTTAATTGTGTTATAAACAGTATCTCTTTCTATTGCTGTGCGACCTACTGATTTAATTAAAGCTACAATCTCCTCAGTACTCATTGTTGGTTTTTGGTCCTCAACTCCTGCCATAGAGTAAATTTTAGTAGTATCATCAATTGTACCATCAATATCATCAACTCCAAACGCCAACAAGTTTTGAGTAGTTTTTTTTCCAATCATTGGCCAATATGCTTTTAAGTGATTAAAATTGTCCATAAAAATCCTTGCAAAGGAATATAATCTAAGGTCATCAACTACATTAACTTCATTTATATGTGACATTTGATTATTTCCATTCCGGTATTTTAAAGGAATAAAAGTGTTAAAGCCATTCGTTTTATCTTGTAGGTTTCTTAACCTACTCATGTGGTCAACTATATGTTTTGGTTTTTCAATATGTCCATAAAGTATAGTTGCATTGGAAGGCATTCCTAATTTGTGCGCAGATTCATGTATTGCTAGCCATTGCTCTGCGGTACATTTATCTTTACAGATTATATTTCTTATTTCTTCATCAAAAATTTCTGCACCTCCTCCTGGTAATGACCCTTGTCCTGCTTCTTTTAACATTGTTAATCCTTGAGTGTAACTTACTTTAGCTTTTCGACACATGTATTCTAACTCTACTGCAGTAAATGCTTTTACATGTATGTCAGGTCGTACTGCTTTTATCTTTTTAATAAGTTCAATAAAATAATGTAAGCCCATTTTTGGGTGAACACCTCCTACAAGGTGAACTTCAGTAATTTCTTTTCCTTCATATTTTTGTAAAATTTCAACCATTTCATCAATGGTGTATTGCCAGGCTTCTGATTTTTTACTCAATAATTTTGAATAAGAACAAAATTTGCAATCAAAAACACAAATATTAGTTGGTTCAATATGAATGTTTTTATTAAAGTAAGTGTAGTTTCCATTTTTCGTTTCTCGAATAGCATTTGCTAATGTTCCTAAAAGAGAAATTGAAGCCTCTTTATAAAGTATAACTCCTTCTTTTTCTGATATTCTTTGTTGATTAATTATCTTTTTAACAATTGGTTTCAACCCACTTGCCAACTGCTCAATGATTAGGTTGGTTTTAAGCATTACTTATTAAGAATAATTTTTTCAATATGTTTTCCTTTATCAGTCCTGATATTGATAAAGTAAACACCATTTTCATGAGATGATAAATCAATTATATTTGCTGAAAAATCTTTATAAAATAAAATTTCTTTACCAATAATATTTGTAATACTTAAGGTGTTAATTTTATCAGCTGAAATAATATTCAATTTTCCTATTGTTGGGTTAGGATAAATATTTAGGTTTTCTAGTTGATAATTATTCAACTCTGTTCCAACTGAACCATTACAATTCATACTTACATCTGTATTCTTCAGAGAAGAACGATATCCATTTAAAGTAGCGTTCATAACATTTACTTGATCTATTGAGAACATCCAAGTATTGGATGCATAGGACATGTAATTTTCATCCATATCTTTAACATTAGTTGTAAATAGATTAGAGTAGCTTAAGTCATTACATGTGTTGTTATTAGTGCTTGATGTTACACTTCCAAAATAAATATCTTTTGTTGCTGGAGTATCATCAACATTGCCTCCCCAGTTGTTATTGTCATTATCACAACAAATAGGATTTCCTTGATTATCAGTGTCTTCACAAAAAGTATGCATTAATCCCAAATAATGTCCTATTTCATGTGTTGCTGTTCTTCCATCACTGCTTGTTGATGCTCCATCAATAGTTCCAAAGTATTGAAAGTCGATGACTAATCCATCTTTCCATGCATTCCATGATTGTAATCCTGGTAAGTAGGCGTATCCTAAAGTCATACCACCACCATTTGAATTAGAAAGGTTACATACCCATATATTTAAATAGTTAGCGGGGTCCCATCCATTCATCCCTCCATTTACAGTCTTTTTCATTGCATTGGATTCGAAGTTGTCATCTGCATCCCAAGAACCTACAGTTGTTGAAGTTCTAGTAATTCCATTTGTTGGATTTCCGCTAGGGTCAGTAGAAGCTAGGCAAAAATTCATGTTGGGATTTCCCCAATAATTTAAGAATGTATTTCTTGGCGGGTTTGGATATTCAGGATTTGTTTTACTATAATCTTCATTTAATATTTTAAGAGCATCTTCTATTTGAGCATTAGAAATATTTGTTCCAACTCCTATATTTGAATGAGTATTTTTATGAATAATGTGAATTACAACCGGAATATTTATGGTGATCTTTTTTGAATGATTAGCCTTAATCCAATCAATATTTTCATTAATCGAACTAATTCTTCCTTTTGTATAATCAGGATTGCTAATAAGCTCTTGCTCAACAAGACGGGTTGTGATACATTTTTTAACATTTTCTTGCCCATTCGTTACAATTGAAGTAAGTACTAGTAATGATAATATTGCTATTTTTTTCATTTATATCTTAATTTTAAAAGTGATGCAAATGTAGTCCTTTGCACTAGTTTAAATTGATTTATTGGGTAATAAATTCATGATCAGTAAGTGTTTTTAAATAAGCTACTAAATCAATTTTCTCTTGATTAGTTAGTTGAAGACCAATGCCTAATTTTTTCATTAGTGGATCTACAGTTGTTGAGTATTTTCCTCCAGAATCATAATGTTCAACAACTTCTTCTAAAGTAGCAAACCTTCCGTCATGCATGTAAGGTGCGGACATTTCAATATTTCTTAGAGTAGGTGTTTTAAATTTACCATTATCTAAAGCGTTTAATGTAACTTTTGATCTTCCAAGATCAAGAAAGGGTTCTATATCTAATCCGTTATTATGAAATTGATTATCCATAAATAGTTGTGAAGCATGACAATGAAAGCAATCTCCCTTTTCTGTATTAAATATAGCATATCCATTTAATTCAGAAATTGTAAGTTGTTCTTCATTATTTAGGTATCTATCAAGTTTACTATTTGCTGAAATAAGCGTTCTTTCAAATTGTGCGATTGCTTTTACTACATGATTAGAATCTATATAATCAATATCAAATGCCTCCTTAAAGAGTGTGGGATAATCAGTATGTGAATTAAGCTCAGATTCTACATTGTTCCAGCTATTATGCATCTCGATTTGATTTGTAATTGGTTCAAATGCTTGTTCTTCTAAAGTTAAAGAACTACCGTCCCAATTAAAACTTGTATTCCAGCCAATATTTATTAATGCAGAAGCATTTCTTGTTCCTTGAATGTTATCAATTCCTGTACTATATTGATTAGGTTCAGAGAAAGAAAAATTTTGTTGATGACAATTTATGCAGGCTTGAGTGTTATTGGCACTTAGTATTGGATCCTTAAATAGTTTTTCCCCTAACAAAACACCTTCTATTGTCATAGGATTATCTGAGGGAATATTCATGTTTGGAAACCCATAAGGAGTTTCTATTACATATGGTGTATTACTAAAATAAAGACAGCTTTCATTTTCAATAGTTGCCTCAGGATTATAATTTAATGCAAGTGAGTCCATACATCCTTCTATACATTCACTTACAGGAACTGGATCTTTTTTACAAGAAAAAATTGAGAGTAAAATAACTACTAAAAAAGTATAAGTGCCAAATTTCATTATAGATAAGTTAGTTTACTGAAAAAACATCCTCAATTCCATTAGCCTTTAAGATAATTTGCTTCTCGATATTTTCCATTATTCCATCTGTTGTTAAATCAATTGTTTCTGGATTTTTATACCAATTAGTTATTTCCATATTAATATTAATATCAGTAATATCAATTATTGGAAATATCTTGTTGAACGAAAAATCTATACCACTGGCCCCTCCTGTATGAGTTGTGTATCCATTAAATACTGTATTGAAATCTCCCTCAAGCTGCATATAATGATATCCTCCTCCTAAGAATTCCGGCCACACAAATGATGGGAAGAAATTTTCATTTAAAAATAAGTTAGTAATATTTTTAGCAGAATCTAATCCCATAGTAAATGATATAGAAGTATAATTCTGATAATTTATTTGTGGAATATTAAGAGTCAGTGTAGAATCAATTGAGATGTCTATAAAATGAACTTCATCTAATAGGATTTTATTTCCATTATTTGTATGTAAAGTGATGTCTGAAATAAGATATCTTAATGTTTGTATGCTGTAGTTGTCAGTTGATGGATTTGTATATATCATTTCATTAACAACTAATTCTATACCATCAACATAGTGTTTGAAATTAAGATTAACAGATAGGTATTCGCATGAACCATCATTTATAGTTGCTGTTGCTAAATAATTTATAGCAGAATTGTCTGTGCATCCTGAAATAGGAGCATAATTGCAATCTCCATTATCTAATGTAGCTTCACTATTATAATTTGTAGCAGTAGGATCCATGCACCCTTTTTCTTTTTTGCAAGCAGAAAGAAAGAATGATATTACTGTAAGAAATAGAAATATTTTTTTCATTGTTCTAAATATTATCGCAAATTTAAGAATTTTATTTCCCTTTTAAAGATTTACACTATTCAATGTGGACTAAACTTATGCAGTCAAATATTGATGATAAATTCTATGAGTCAGTATTGTTATTTTTAAAACTAAATATTGATCTTTGCTTTTAATGTTTAGCCCAATAAAATATGTTGATGTTATTTTACCTTTACCGCTTAAAGGTACATTTACTTACAGTACAAATCAAGGGGACTTGTTAGTTGGGCAAAGGGTAGTGGTTCAGTTTGGGGTGCGAAAATTATATACAGCTATTTTAAAAGAAGTTCATGATAGAAAACCAAGTGAGTATGAAGCAAAGCCTCTTTTGGCTATTTTAGATGAACCTCCTATTGTAAATAGTATTCAGTTGCAATTTTGGGATTGGATAGCTTCCTATTATATGTGTAACTTAGGTGATGTAATGCATGCGGCTTTACCTTCATCCTTAAAGTTGGCTAGTGAATCTAATGTGATAGTGCATCCTGATTTTGATGGAGATATTGAACACCTAAAAGCAGAAGAGAATTTGTTGTTAAGTGCACTTACCCAACAAGAAGAGTTAAGCATAGCTGAAATAGCTAAACTGATTCCGATAAAAAATGTATTTCCCTTAATTAATGAGCTTATAAGAAAGGAAGTTGTGCAATTAAAAGAGGATTTGCACGATAAGTACAAAGAAAAAGTAGTTAAAATAGCTTACTTTATAGCGAGTGATGAATTATTAGAAAACATAAAGTTAAGTTCTAAGCAGTTGGAATTTGTTGAAGCTTATCAGCAGTTAAGCAAAAAAAATTATAATAAAAAATGGATAGTAACTGACTTGTTAAATCAAGTAGGACTGAGTAGAGCTATTTTTAATGCTTTAGTTAAGAAAGAAATCTTTATAATTGAAAAAGAAGGGATAAGTCGTTTGTTGGAATCCAAGCAAGGGCTAATAGAAGATAAGCAGTTGGCAGACTTTCAGCAAAAAGCACTTTTAGAGATAGAGTTAGCTTTTAAAGAAAAAGAAGTATGTCTTTTGCATGGTGTTACTTCATCTGGTAAAACAGAACTATATATAAAATTAATTGAACAGCAATTGAAACAAGAGAAACAGGTACTGTATTTGCTGCCTGAAATTGCTTTAACTACCCAAATTATTAAGCGTTTGCAAAAACATTTTGGTAATAAAGTGGGAATTACTCATTCTCATTTGAATAACGGAGAGCGCGTAGAGGTTTGGAAGGCAGTACAAGAAAAGGATAAAGAAAAAACACAATACCCGATTATATTGGGGGCTAGATCAGCATTATTCTTACCTTTTAATAATTTAGGGCTTATAATTGTAGATGAGGAACATGATCCCTCTTTTAAACAACATCAGCCTGCGCCAAGATATCATGCTAGGGACTCTGCTATTTATTTAGCTCACTTACATAAAGCAAAAGTATTATTAGGTTCAGCCACTCCTTGTGTGGAAAGCTATTTTAACTCTAAAACAGGAAAATATGCTTTGGTGGAAATGCTTACGCGTTTTGCTGGTATTGCTTTGCCAAAAATCCAAACGATAGATATACGTAAAGCTCATCTTAAAAAACAGATGACACAGCAGTTTGCACCCAAAATGCTAAGTGCTATTAATGAAACTTTAGAGTCAGGAAAGCAAGTAATTTTATTTCAAAATAGAAGAGGGTATTCCCCTGTTCTTAGTTGTGCCACTTGTTCTCACACACCTAATTGTAATTATTGTGATGTAAGCCTTACTTATCATAAATGGAATAATCAGTTGAAATGTCATTATTGCGGATATACTGAGCAAGTACCAGAGTTTTGTACTAGTTGTTCAGCTAAGGATTTTATTGATAAGGGTTTTGGTACTGAACAGATTGAAGAAAGTTTAAGGGAACTGCTACCAATTTATGTAACTAAGCGTATGGATTATGATACTACTAGGGGTAAAAATGCACATCAGCAGATAATTACTGACTTTGAGCAAGGTAGGATTGATATATTAGTGGGAACACAGATGGTTACAAAGGGCTTGGATTTTGACAATGTTGCTTTAGTTGGTATATTGAATGCAGATAGTATGCTACATTTCCCTGATTTCAGAGCTTACGAAAGAGCTTTTCAGTTAATGATGCAAGTTGCAGGTAGAGCTGGCCGAAAAGGTCAGCAAGGTCAGGTATTAATTCAAACCTATAACGAAGGGCACGAGATGTTTGGTCTGCTAAAATCAAATGATTATACAAGTTTTATTCGTGAGCAAATACATGAAAGAAAGCTATTTTCTTATCCGCCTTACAACCGTTTAATTGGGATTACTTTGAAACATAAAAATCAAAGAAAATTAGATGAAACAGCTAACGCTTTAGTGGCATTAATGCGCAAAAGTTTTGATACAAGAGTTTTGGGTCCTGAATATCCTTCTATTTCTAAGATACGTAATTATTATCACAAAAATATATTATTGAAAATTGAGAATGAAGCTTCAATATCTGAAGCTAAAAGTATCTTGCATACAATTATAGATAAAATGAAAAATCATACTGATTATAAGTCAGTACGGTTTATTAATGATGTTGACCCAATTTAATTTTTCCGCATTCTATGTTTTAAAGAAAAATCTAAGATGAAAAAATCACTAATATATTTATTGAAATAGAATTCTAACATTAGTTTTTATATTCCTATTTTTTTACTTTTGTCGTAATAAAAAAGATAAATATGAAAACAATCGGATTTGCAGGAAGCAATAACTCCGCATCAATCAACCACCAATTAGTAAGCTATGCCGTAAAATCTGTAGAAAATTCTGAAGTAATTAAATTAACCGACTATAGTGTGCCAATGTACAGCCAAGATTTAGAGAAGGCTGAAGGAATACCGCAATCAATTAAAAATTTAGATGCTAAATTATCGGAAGCAAATAAACTTGTTATTTCGGTTAGTGAACATAATGGAAATATTAGCGCTTTCTTTAAAAACATATTAGATTGGTTATCACGATATAATCGTGATTTTTTAAATAATAAACAAGTAGTTATTTTAAGCGCTTCACCTGGTGGAGGTGGTGCTGGAATAGCTTCAACCATTACAGAAAAAACTTTACCCTATTTTGGAGCAGAGGTAGTAAGTAAATTAAGTGTCAAAGGATTTTATGATATTTTTAAAGATGGTGAAATCATTGACCCAGAATTAAACAATCAATTAACAAAAGCTATGAATAGTTTTAGTTAAAAGGATAGTTTTATAATCTCTATAAAACAGTACTTAAAAAGATTCTATTTTATCATATTGAAGCCATTTTAGTAAAGCTTTTGGTTTATGGTTGTCAAATTTGTTGTGGGTGGTATTATAATCAGTTTAAGTAAAGCCATTTAATAAAGGAATAAGAGGATGCTAACAAAGTAATTTTACCTGCAAGCATCCCAAACGCTATCTTTTGGAGCTGGAGCTACTATTGTTATAGGTTCTTTCTTTACCGGATGAATAAATTCTAACTTTTGAGCAAGTAAATGGATGCTAGCATCTTTATTGCTTCTTTTAGAACCATACTTTAAATCTCCTTTAATAACACATCCAATATGTGCTAATTGAACTCTTATTTGGTGGTGTCTTCCAGTTTTTGGTTTTATTTCTAAATGATAGAAGTTATCTAACTTTTTAAGTAGTTTAAAGTCTAAAATGGCATGTTTACTATCTGATCCTTTAGTAACATAGGATTTGTTTTGTTTTTGGTTTTTTTGTAGATAATTTTCAAGTGTTCCAGAAGTATTAGCTGGTGCATTATCTACTACTGCCCAATATGTCTTCTGTACTTGTTTTTCACGAAACTGTTCGTTCATTCTGGTAAGTGCCTTACTTGTTCTGGCATACAACACAACTCCTGAAGTAGGACGATCTAACCTATGTATAGTGCCTAAAAAAACTTCTCCAGGTTTATTATATTTTTTTTTGATATATGCTTTGACAAAATCTGATAATGGAGCATCACCTGTTTTATCGCCTTGTACTATATCACCTGATTTTTTGTTTATAGCTATTATGTGATTATCTTCATATAATACCTCTAACATTAGTATTGCTCCTTTTCGTTAGGAAAATCAGTTGATTTTACATCTGAAACGTAGTTTTGTACAGCTCCTGTAATCTCATCAAACAAACTAAGGTATCTTCTTAAAAATCTTGGATTGAACTCATGAGTCATTCCTAGCATGTCGTGTAATACTAATACTTGTCCGTCAACTCCAGCTCCAGCTCCAATTCCAATAACAGGAATATTGATGCTTTCTGCTACTTTCTTAGCTAATTGTGCAGGTACTTTTTCTAGTACTAGGGCAAAGCATCCAGCATCTTCTAAAAGTTTTGCGTCAGCTAATAGTTTGTCAGCTTCCTCTTGTTCCTTTGCTCGTACAGTGTAAGTTCCAAATTTATATATTGATTGAGGTGTAAGTCCCAGGTGTCCCATCACAGGGATTCCTGCAGTTAATATTCTCTCAACAGATTTTATAATTTCACTTCCTCCTTCTAATTTTACTGAATGTCCACCACTTTCTTTCATAATCTTAATTGCTGATGAAAGGGCTTCAAAGGAATTCCCTTGATATGAGCCAAAAGGCATATCCACTACTACTAAAGCTCTATCAACTGCTCGTACAACTGATGATGCATGATAAATCATCTGATCAAGGGTAATTGGTAAAGTAGTTTCATATCCTGCCATTACATTCGATGCTGAATCTCCAACTAAGATAACATCTATTCCTGCTCCATCAATAATTTTGGCAAGGGTAAAGTCGTAAGCAGTAAGCATTGAGATTTTTTCTCCATTTTGCTTCATTTCAACTAGAGTGTTAGTGGTTACTCTTTTATAATCTTTTTTAGCTACTGACATTTTTTATTTTGTTAGGGTTACTACTTTATTTTGAACTCAGAATTTGGCAAATTTACAAATTATGCGTTTATCATTTAATATAAAAGGATAACTTTGCAAACATGAAAAAAATATATTTATTACTTAGCGTTTTTGTAGTCATATTTACTTCTTGTGAGACTGATTTCGATGTTAATGCAAATTGGGAGGAAGTTACAGTTGTGTACGGACTTTTAGATTCCGGAACTGGTGAAGAAACTCAGCAAATTAAGATAAGTAAAGCTTTTCTAGGTAAAATGGATGCAATGCAAATGGCTCAATATGCTGATTCAATTAATTTCGATGAAGGCGAATTATCTGTTAAAGTAATTAGAATAAAAAATAATGGAATTACCGATACCATTGCTTTGGATGAGGTTCCAACATTAAGAGATCCAGGTGTTTTTAATGATTCAATTATGATTTATACTTTTGTAAATGATAATTTTTTGATTTCAAATTCAGAGTATGAATTATTAATTAAAAATAACATTACTGGTAATCAAGTGAGTTCAAGAACTAACTTAGTTTCAAACTTTGATTTTGATAATGTATTCAGAAATACAAAAGCCTTTCAATTTGGATTTTATAATAATGGAGATTATAGTATTTCTACTATAACATGGGACGATTCAAATGATAATGGAGAAATTTATCAATTAGATTTAGTTATAAATTACATTGAAAATTCTGAGCCTAAAGAATTGGTTTTTTCACAAGACTTAATTGATGATAAAGAAACTAAAATAAGTATTGAAGGAGAGAGATTCTATAATTTTTTAAGACAAGAAATTGAAAAAGATAATTCTAAAGAAAGGTATTTTATTGGCATTGATTTGGTAATGACTGTTGGATCAGAAGAGTTATATACTTATATTAAGGTTAATACACCAATTACTGGTATAGTTCAGGAGCGCCCTGATTTCACTAACATTAATAATGGAATAGGTTTGTTTTCTTCAAGATATACTAAAATTAGGTATGGTTTTCCACTTACTTCATCAAGCATTGATTTTTTAAAATCTTCAGATGGCTTGGATAGAAATTTTAAATAATCTGACGCTCTGTCAGTTAATTAAGTTTAATTTTCTCTAGGGGTTTTCTTTTATGTCATTTTTGACGTATAAATTGTTGTGGCACTATAATTGCAATTAACATTCATTAGAAAAAATTATTTAAATTTAAAACGTAATAAAATGAGTAAAATTATTGGAATCGATTTAGGAACAACAAATTCATGTGTTTCTGTAATGGAAGGGAATGAGCCGGTGGTTATCCCAAATGCGGAAGGAGCAAGAACAACTCCTTCAATTGTTGCTTTCATTGAAGGTGGTGAGCGTAAGGTAGGAGATAGTGCAAAGCGTCAAGCAATCACTAATCCAACAAAAACTATAGCATCTATAAAAAGATTTATGGGTGAGAGTTTCTCAGCAATGGCTAAGGAAATTAAAAATGTTTCATATAAAGTAGTTAAAGGAGATAATAATACTCCAAGAGTTGATATTGATGGTAGACTGTATTCCCCTCAAGAAATTTCAGCAATGGTATTGCAGAAAATGAAAAAAACAGCTGAAGATTATTTAGGAACCTCCGTTACTGAAGCAGTTGTAACTGTACCTGCTTATTTTAATGACGCACAAAGACAAGCAACTAAAGAAGCTGGAGAAATCGCAGGTCTTACAGTTAAAAGAATTATTAATGAGCCAACTGCTGCTGCATTAGCGTATGGCTTTGATAAGTCAGATGAAGATAAAACAATTGCTGTTTTTGATTTAGGAGGGGGTACTTTTGATATTTCTATTCTTGATTTAGGAGATGGAGTTTTCGAGGTAAAATCAACTAATGGAGATACGCATTTGGGAGGAGATGATTTTGATCAAGTGATTATTGATTGGCTAGCGGAAGAGTTCAAAAAGGAAGAAAGCATGGATTTAAGGGAAGATCCTATGGCTTTGCAAAGACTTAAAGAAGCTGCTGAAAAAGCTAAAGTTGAACTTTCTTCATCTACACAAACTGAAATTAATTTGCCTTATGTTACTGCTACAGCTTCAGGACCTAAGCATTTAGTTAGATCTTTAACAAGAGCACAATTTGAACAATTAGCTGATAAATTAATTCAAGCTACTATTGTCCCTTGTAAAAAGGCAATGAAGGATGCGAAAATGACTATTTCAGACATTGATGAGGTTATCTTAGTAGGTGGTTCAACACGTATTCCAGCTATACAAAATGTAGTAGAAAAATATTTTGGAAAATCTCCATCAAAAGGAGTAAATCCTGATGAGGTTGTTGCAGTTGGAGCCGCTATACAAGGGGGTGTATTGTCAGGTGATGTCACCGATGTTTTGCTATTAGATGTAACTCCTCTTTCATTAGGAATAGAAACTATGGGAAGCGTAATGACAAAATTAATTGAAGCGAATACAACTATTCCTACAAAAAAATCAGAAGTATTCTCTACTGCCGCTGATAATCAGCCTGCTGTTGATATTCATGTATTGCAAGGTGAGCGTCCAATGGCTACTGATAATAAGTCAATTGGTCGTTTCCAATTATCAGATATTCCACCAGCACAAAGAGGAATACCGCAAATTGAAGTAACTTTTGATATTGATGCAAATGGAATATTAAATGTATCAGCAAAAGATAAAGCTACAGGTAAAGAACAAAATATAAAAATTGAGGCTTCTTCAGGTCTTTCAGATGAGGAAATTGAAAAAATGAAGCAAGACGCTGAAGCAAACGCTGAATCTGATAATCAAGCAAAGGAAACAGCTGATAAAATTAATGCTGCTGATGGAATGATTTTTCAAACTGAAAAGCAATTAAAAGAATTTGGCGAAAAATTATCGGATGATAAAAAAGCGCCAATTGAAGAGGCTTTAGTAGATTTGAAAGCATCACATGAGAGTAAAGACTTAGCTGCTATTGATACTGCAATGGAAAAAATTAATGCTGCTTGGACTGCTGCATCTGAAGAGATGTATAAAGCATCGCAAGAAGAAGGTGCTCCAGCTGAAGGTGCTCCAGCTGAAGGTGCATCTGATGATGTGACAGATGTTGAGTTCGAAGAAGTAAAAGAAGAAGCAAAAGACGAGGAATAAGCCCTATTACTCATAATATTTAAAAGAGCCCTGCATATTGCAGGGCTTTTTTTATCTTTACAAAATGATAAAGAAAATACTGGTACTATTATTTTCCCCTTTTATTATAACTGCTCAGTCTGCATTTATTAGTGGATTTCATACCTTATGTGATAATGAAAAAGAAGTTCTTATAGAAATTGGATTTATAGGAACCCCACCTTTTAATTTTATTTATGCTATTGATAATATTAATCAGTCGGCTTGTCAAAATATTTATGATAACCCATATTTTTTACCTGTAAGTAGTCAAGGGATCTATACAATTACTTCTTTTAACGATGCGGTTTCTGTAGGTACTTTTGATGGTAGCTCTGAAGTTATTTCACTTTCAAGTCCTGTAGCAATTATAAATTATGAGGCAGATACATTATCAGTCTTATATCCTAATTTAGTGTATATTAATGCGTCATTAGGTAATATAGATTCAATAATTTGGATTTTTGGTGATGATAAGTCTAATAGTTTTTCTCAAACTGTTTATCACGTATATTTATCCGATTCTAACGGGATAGGGATTCCAGCAATTTATCAAGATTCATTAATTGTAATTGATGATAACGGTTGTTCTGATACAGCTATTCATCAGGTTTTTATAAAGGATGAATATTGGCTGTATATTCCTAATGCTTTTACGCCTAATCTTGATGATAACAATAGAAACGAGAAATTCTGTTTTGAATATCATTCAATTAGAGAAAATTCTCTTTTATTTAAAGTGTTTAATCTGCAAGGTGAGATAGTATTTCAGTCAACTGACGCAGTAGGCTTAAGTTGTAGCTCTCTTGAAGGGGGTTGGGACGGGACATATCTTAGAACTAAAGAAAAATTATTATCAGGAATATACTCCTATAGTTTATACTTTCAAGAAATTGAAGGTTGGAAACATAATAATTACGGAACAATAACTTTAATAAGGTAAGGTT
>CATIQX010000019.1 GCA_949531795.1 Cryomorphaceae bacterium
CAATGTTCTTAGAAGTAAATAATCTATTTGATAATGAATATGTAGACTTTGGCAATATACCTCAACCAGGAAAATGGATGAGAGCTGGAGTAAAAATTACAATCTAGTTAAGAATTTAATTTTTTATTATTCTGGTGTCTATCGGCATCCCTTTCTGTTTTAAGTTGCATCTTTTTATCAAATGCTTTTTGCAAATCGGTATCCGTTTGGTTTGCTAAACAGAGTAATACAAACAATACATCAGAGAGTTCTTCTCCTAAGTCCTTGTGGTCAGTTTCTTTAAAGGATTGCTCACCATATTTTCGAGCAATTACACGAGCTACCTCACCTACTTCTTCTGTTAGGACTGCCATATTAGTAAGCTCGTCAAAATAACGAACACCATACTTTTTTATCCAAACATCAACTTGTTTTTGTAATTCGGTAATCGGCATTATTCTTTATTTTTCATTTATTCTTTGTTTTGGGTATCAATAAGTATCGTTACAGGACCATCATTAATAAGACTAACTTTCATATCCGCACCAAATTCCCCTGATTGCACCTGTCTACCAATTGCTTCAGATAAATCTTCTTTAAACTGTTCATATAAAGGAATGGCTAATTCTGGTCTGGCTGCTTTTATATAAGAGGGTCGGTTTCCTTTTTTAGTTTTAGCATGCAAAGTAAATTGACTCACCACAATTACTTCTCTACTTGATTCAGTAATGGATTTATTCATTACTCCTTTTTCATCTGAAAAAACTCTAAGTGCCGCAATTTTACTGGCCAACCACAAAGCATCTTCTTTTGTATCCTCTATCTCAATCCCTAAAAAAACTAAAAGTCCTTGCTCAATTTTTGCAATTTCTTTATCTAAAATTACAACTGATGCTTTTTCTACTCTTTGAATTACAGCTCGCATAAATCAATAATCATTTGTTCTAAAATTCTCCTCTTCCTCTACTAGCATTTTAAGGTAATTTTTATAGCGACTTTCAGCAATATCTCCGTTTTCTAAAGCTGATTTCACTGCACATTGAGGTTCATTTTTATGAATGCAATTATGGAATTTACATTCCAATTTCAACGCAAAAAATTCAGGAAAATAATTAGCTAGTTCAGCTACTTCTAATTCCACTAAACCAAACCCTCTAATTCCTGGTGTATCAATAATGGATGCTCCAAAATCAAGCTCATGTAACTCAGAAAATGTAGTTGTGTGCTGTCCTTGTCTGTGGGTGTCAGAAACTTCCTTAGTGTTAATATGCAAATCAGGTTGCAAATAATTTACAAGCGTAGATTTCCCTACTCCAGAATGCCCTGAAATCATATTCAACTTTCCTTTCATTACTTCTTTTATTTCTGATAAATCATCATGAATAACAGAAGTAGCGAAACAAGTATAGCCAATTTTTTCATACACTTTTTTCAGTTTCTCATGTTGAATTTTCAATTCATCACTTAACAAATCCACTTTGTTAAACAGAAGTATCACTTCAATTCCATAAGTATTTGCTGCTACCAAAAAACGATCAATAAAACCAGTAGTAGTAACTGGGCTATTTAAGGTTATCATAAGTAAGGC
>CATIQX010000020.1 GCA_949531795.1 Cryomorphaceae bacterium
TTTTCTCTATTTCAAAGTAAGGATGATTGCTATTTTCAATTACTGAAAATTGCTTAAGTTCCTTACTGAAATGATAGGCATTCGTGAATAGATATTCAGGACTTAAATGCTGAATTGCACTATCCGATACTTTGTTATATTGCTCAGTTGCTCGGTCAAAATAATCATCTATAATTCCCTTACTGTACTTGATGTCCTTAGTCCATATTACTGAATTTTTCGGTAAGTATTCTAAAAAACTTACTTGCGATTCTATGCTCTTTTTTGCTTCTGTATTTGGGATGATTGTAATCTTACTTTCAGTACTAACTGAAAGTTGTGTGTTAATGTCAAAGGTTCGAATACTTTCAATTTCAGTATCAAAAAACTCTATTCTAAATGGGTTTTCATCTGCAAAGGAATAAACATCTAAAATACCACCTCTAATTGAGTATTGTCCTGCCTTAATTACAAAATCAACTTTTTCAAAGTTGAGGTGATCTAGCATTTCCTCCAAAAAATCAATGGCAATATCATCCTTAATTTTTAGGCTAATAGTGTGTTTTTTTAGCTCTTTTCTGCTAACTACCTTCTCTGATAAAGCTTCAGAATAGGTAACAATAATAGGGTTCCGCTTATTGTTTAATTTATTAAGAACCTCAGCTCTTAATAGTATGTTAGCATTGTCGGTTTCCTCTATTTGGTATGCTCTTCTGTATGATGCAGGGAAAAAGAAAACTTCATTCTTAAGTAGGTTTTCAATGTCATTGACAAAATAAGATGCCGCCTCTTTATCTCTAAAAATAAACAGATGAGGTTTATTGCTTTCCCTAACCACAGCACTTGCCGT
Organism: Cryomorphaceae bacterium; assembly: GCA_949531795.1. Lineage (GTDB taxonomy): Bacteria > Bacteroidota > Bacteroidia > Flavobacteriales > BACL11 > UWMA-0277. Next base: position 830 of record CATIQX010000020.1, read on the forward strand.
CATTGCCAATGAAGATCCTATTATACCTGTAAGCTGTATTTTTGTCTGTTCTTTTTCTAACGCTAATTGTATCGCATTAGTCTGTTTGGGTTCGCCAAAATAAGTTAGTAATGGGGCTTGTACTCCCAATTAAATGGCTTTGATTTCCATGATCATATCTTTATACCAATCAAGGTTGGTATCAAAAGGTTTCCCACCTTTTATTCTGCTAAAATCAATACAACTTAAAGTATTGTTATTGTCCTCATCCCAACCTACAACACCATTTTTGCCGTTTAATGCACTTTGAACAGCATGGTCAGCTACTTCAAATATTAAATCCAAATCAGCTTGGTTTGCTTTTGATGAGCGCCCAAAATAACCACTTTTTTGCACTAATACTTTATTAGCATTCAAGCGTTTACCTAGCTGATTTGCAAACCATTGTCCTGGATTTAAGTCATCCAAACGAACATGTCCGAAAGCATCACGCAAAACAGTTTCTCCATTTTTTTCAGTTTCCCTAATAATAACATCCGTCCCCGCACCCTCACTTAAAAACACATTTACACAATCGTGCTTGTCCATTACTTTGCTTAGGCGTTCACATTCTTTGTTAAAATCAATTTCCTCTTCAGGTATTAAAACAGAGTGTACTTCCCATTTTTCTTTGCTAAGTCCTACTTCAGGGATAAAATGTAATACGTTTAATCTTTTGCGATATTCTAAGGCTGTAGCAGCTGTTAGCCATCCGCAATCTCTACCCATTACTTCATGAATAATAAGTTGCCTGTCAGAAGTTGTATTTTCATTAGCTACATTTTCAAAA
>CATIQX010000021.1 GCA_949531795.1 Cryomorphaceae bacterium
GTTTGATGGGTGAAAAAATAATTTTAACTTCAAAAGATAAATGTATTGTTATGATTGCTGCGCCTGGTGATGCAATGAATGTCCATGAGCAAAACCCCCCAACTGATTTAACAATTTTTTTAAATAAAGCTAAATTTACTGAAACAGATGAACAGTTTATTTTGCCAGATCCACTCAGTGATCCAATCTTTGAACAGCTAGTAAAAAGAAGAACGGCTGAAACATATGAGGTAAAAGCTGGTGAATATATTCAAATAATTGATCCTGGTGGAAGACAATGTTCTGATTTTTTAGCTTTTGATACTCGTAAGTTAAATGATGGAATTCAAAGCATTATAGATGATAAGGCAACTCGAACATTTATGGGGGGTGCATATCCTGGACCAGGACTATTTTCAAAGTTTTATGATGGCAATCATGAAGCAATGATAGAGGTTGTAAGAGATACTGTCGGAAGACATGATACTTTTAATCTTGCTTGTACCTCTAAGTATTACGAGGATATGGGTTATATGGGCCACATTAATTGCACAGATAATTTTAATAGTGGATTGAGTAAATATGATATCAATTCACAAAAAAGTTGGTCAGCTATAAATCTTTTTTTTAATACTGCTATAGATAGTAATAATGTAGCTTCTTTTGATGAACCTTGGTCTAGACCAGGTGATTATGTTTTGTTTAGAGCTTTAAAAGATCTAACATGCATTTCTTCTGCTTGTCCATGTGATGTTGATGGTGCAAATGGCTGGAATCCAACTGATATCTTTGTTAGGACTTATCCTAAGGAAAAAAATTATTCAAAAGCAATAGCATTTAGAATGAAAACAGATTCAGAACCAAAATTAACTCAAGAAACAGGGTTTCATAAAAAAACCTCTGAGCTAACAAGAAATTTTGTTGAGTATAAAGGTTTTTGGTTAGCAAATAATTTCACTAAATCTGGAACTATAAAAGAATATACAGCATGTAGGGAAAGTGCGATAGCAACTGATCTTTCACCACTTAGAAAGTTTGAAATATTAGGGCCAGATGCGGAAAACTTAATGCAATACACTCTTACAAGAAATGTTAAAAAATTATCTGTTGGGCAAGTAGTTTACACTGCAATGTGTTATGAAAATGGATGCATGTTAGATGATGGTACATTATTTAAGTTAGGGCAGGATAACTTTAGATGGATAGGTGGAGATGAATACAGTGGTGAATGGTTAAAAGAACAAGCTAAAAAGAAAAATTATAAAGTTTGGATAAAATCAGCAACAGATCATATTCACAACATTGCAGTCCAAGGACCAAATAGTAGAAAAATTCTAGAAAAATTTGTATGGACACCTCCAATACAACCATCAATCACTGAGCTTGAATGGTTTAGGTTTAATATTGCAAGACTAGATCATGAAACTGGGACTCCAATAGTTATTTCAAGAACAGGTTAAACTGGAGAGCTTGGATATGAAATATGGTGCCACCCAAAAGATGCTTCTAAAGTTTGGGATAAAGTTTGGGAAGCTGGAAAAGAATTTGATATTACTCCTTTAGGCTTGGAAGCTTTAGATATGCTTCGTATTGAAGCTGGACTTATTTTTTATGGCTATGAATTTGATGATCAAACAGATCCCTTCGAAGCTGGAATTGGGTTTACTGTTCCTCTAAAAACTAAAGAAGATGACTTTATAGGTAAAGAAGAATTAATTAAAAGAAAAGCTAACCCACAAAAAAAATTAGTTGGTTTAGAATTGGTTGGTCACGAACCAGCAGTAAATGGAGATTGTGTTCATATAGGTCGAGGGCAGATTGGCACAATAACTAGTGGAATGCTATCACCTAAACTTAGTAAAAATATTGCACTTTGTAAAATTGATATAAAATATGCTGAGATAGGAACAGAAGTTGAGATAGGTAAGCTTGATGGTCACCA
>CATIQX010000022.1 GCA_949531795.1 Cryomorphaceae bacterium
AGCAGAACTATTCTTAACAAGGATATTAATTTAACGATTCACTATTCAGAATTATAATTAGTATGTATCACTATTGTATCAATTATGATATGATTTTTAGTGTTATTTGTTAAAATTAAAAAAAATTATATGTGCGGAATTGTTGGTTACGTAGGTGACAAGGAGGCTTATCCAATTGTTGTAAAAGGATTAAAGCGATTAGAATACAGAGGGTATGATTCCTCTGGGATTTGCATAGGAAATAGAGAAGGAAATACCGTATTAAAAGAAAAAGGCAAGGTTTCAGATTTAGAAGCTTATGCGGCCCAAAAAGATACTAGCGGTTCAATAGCTATAGGGCATACAAGATGGGCAACCCACGGTGTGCCTAATCAAATAAATGCTCATCCCCATGTTTCAGGTGACGGAAAATTATCATTAATCCACAATGGAATTATTGAAAATTATGATTCAATAAAAAAAGCATTAATAAATAAGGGGCATACATTTCAAAGTAATACTGATACTGAGGTATTAGTGCACTTGATTGAAGAAATTAAAAACCATGAACAAGTATCGCTTTTTGAGTCTGTTCGTTTGGCTTTGAATGAGGTAATCGGTGCTTATGCCATTATAGTTATGGAGCAAGGCGTAAACAATGAATTTATCGCCGCAAGAAAAGGGAGTCCTTTAGTTATTGGAATAGGAGAGGGCGAGTATTTTGTTGCTTCTGATGCTAGTCCTATTGTAGAATATACTCGAGATGTAGTTTATCTTGAGGATGGTGAAATAGCTCTTATTAATAAAGATGCTGATCTAGAAATTAGAACGATAGCTAATGTGTCTAAAACACCTTATATTCAGGAACTGGAACTAAGTTTAGAAGCTATTGAAAAAGGAGGGTTTGCTTCTTTTATGTTAAAGGAAATATTTGAACAACCTAAAAGTATAATTGATACTCTAAGAGGAAGAATTAACCCTAAAACCAAAGAAATAACTTTAGGAGGGATTTTGGACTATGAGCAAAAGATAATGGATGCCGATCGTATTATTATTGTTGCTTGTGGTACTTCTTGGCATGCAGGGTTAATTGGAGAATATTTATTTGAGGATTTAGCTAGAATATCTGTTGAGGTGGAGTATGCTTCTGAATTTAGATATCGTAATCCTATTATTAATAAAAATGATGTGGTCTTAGCTATTTCACAATCAGGTGAAACAGCCGATTCTTTAGCTGCTTTAGAATTAGCGAAAGAAAAAGGCGCAACTCTTTTAGGAATTTGTAATGTGGTTGGCTCTTCAATTCCACGTCTAACTCATGCAGGTAGTTATACTCATGCTGGGCCAGAAATTGGTGTGGCGTCAACTAAAGCTTTTACTACTCAGATAGTAGTACTTACTTTAATGGCAGTTAAAATGGCCTATAAAAAAGGTGCGATTACCCTAAAGAAACATAATGATATTGTTAACGAGCTTGAGCTCATTCCTGAGAAGATAGAAAAAATACTTAAGAAAAATGATCAGATTGAGAAGATAGCAGTAGAATTTAAAGATGCAACAAATTTTTTGTATTTAGGTAGGGGGTATAATTTTCCTGTTGCCTTGGAAGGAGCCTTAAAGCTAAAAGAAATATCCTACATACATGCAGAAGGCTACCCAGCAGCGGAGATGAAGCACGGTCCTATTGCATTGATTGATGATGATATGCCAATTGTAGTTATTGCAACTAAAAAAGGAAATTACGATAAGGTGGTTAGTAATATTCAAGAAGTAAAAGCAAGAGGAGGAAGATTAATTGCTATTGTTACAGAGGGTGATAAAACAGTAAAAGAATTAGCAGATTTTTGCATAGAAGTTCCGGATAGTTTTGATGGATTATCTCCTTTACTGACTAATATTCCTTTGCAGTTACTTTCCTATCATATTGCATTAATGAGAGGTTGTAATGTTGATATGCCAA